>JAFTRD010000125.1 GCA_017462425.1 Clostridia bacterium
CTCGGAAAATAACTCCACTGCCCGGTCAAAGTCCAAGTCGCCGTACGGCTTTAACAGCTTCCCGCAAGGACATATATCCAGCGCCACGTAACCCTTACCGTAAGCGTTAACCGCACCACGCGCTAAGCGCATGCCGGCGGTAACGACGGCTTCCATCTCGGTTTTGGAATACTTTAAGGCGTTAGCGCCAAAGGTATTGCTCTTGATAATATCTGCGCCTGCCTGAAGATAATTTTCATGAATCGCCTGAATGGTATCGGCGTGCGTGAGATTCCATTTTTCCGGAAGCTCTCCAAGAGGCAATCCCGCCGCCTGCAAAAGCGTACCCATGCCGCCGTCGAAATAAGTAAGCTCGGTATTAATTTTTTCAAGAACGCTTTTTGACATAATTGCTCCTTATTATTTTTTAAACGAACAATGGATATCGCTACAATCGTTACAACCGTTACAGGAATTGTTGTAATTTTCTTCCCGGTTATGGGGCGTGTTGGCAATGCCTATAATTGCCGTTACCGATTTGGAGGGCGACATTGACAGACTATCGTTTAAGGTTAAACCTATTTTTCGGTTACAGTCAAGCGCAGTTAAAAAATCACGCTGGTTTTCCAAAGGAAAATCGCCGTATCCGCAGGAAAAACGGGGGCGGGTATATTCTCCCCTCGCTTGGTATTCTCTTTTTATATCGCTGTTAAAGGCGTTACACAGCGTTTCTATCCGCTCGGCGCCGATTGCCTGAAAGGCGTACGCTTTTCCGGGATACAGAGAAGAATAACGGGTAATGAGCCGATCGATCCCCACCCCGATCGTGGCGGCAAACGCCACTACCTTATGACAGCCATTTAGGTTCAAAGACAGCGCTTGGCTGGACGTTTTGGTAAAGTCCAGATTAAGCGTTTTGCCGTCCTTTTCTTTAAAAATTTCAAACTCGGCGTAGCAGACCTTATAAGAACACGCCAAGTCTGCCTCTCGAACACATTCGTCAAAGAGGCTTTGCACCTCCAAAGAGGGCGTGCTGCCTATCTTGTAGCCGAAATAACGCAGAGTCTCCGATTTGTTGAACGGCAGGCTTTCGGCGTTGTAAAAACGAGAATATACCATAACGTTTTTTTATTTTCCGATGATAAGGGAAAGGTTGTCCATAATTTTACGCGCTACTTCGGGTTTATTCATGGTATAAACGTGCACGTGATTGACGCCGTTGGCGTACAGGTCGATAATCTGGTCGGTGGCGTAGGCGATACCTGCCTGCATCATGGCTTTGGGGTTATCGCCGAAACGGTCTAAAATCGCCTTAAAACGTTGGGGAAGATTGGTGCCCGAAATCTGCATAATACGCTTGATTTGCGTAACGTTGGTGACGGGCATGATGCCGGCTATTACGGGAACGTCTATGCCTGCTTCTCGGATATGGTATAAGAAGTTAAAGAGTATATTGTTATCAAAAAACATCTGCGTAGTGAAGAAATCGCAACCGCAAGCCACTTTTTCTTTGAGATAAGCAATGTCCTCTTTACGGGAAATTGATTCGGGATGCGTTTCGGGATAACACGCTCCGCCGATGCAAAAATCCCCGTACGCTTTAATTTCACGCATCAGTTCGTTGGCGTGGCGGTATGACCACTCTGCCTGCGCAAGCTTTGGTTCTTTGGGAATATCACCTCTGAGCGCCATGATATTTTCTATCCCCGCAGAACGGAATTCGTCCAGGCGAGATAAAATACTTTGCTTGGTTGAATCGACGCAGGTCAAATGCGCCAAGGGCGTTACGCCCGATTTATGCAATAAATTTTCCGCTATCTCCAAGGTGTATTTGCTCGTTCCACCGCCTGCGCCGTAGGTGACGCTCATAAAATCGGGACGAAGCTCGGCAATGGATTGGGTCGCTTCACGAACGCCGTTGAAGGAGTCGCTCGTCTTTGGAGGGAATACTTCAAAAGACAGCGTGGGAGTGTTTTTAGCAAGTATTTCGGATATTTTCATACGTTATCACCTGAAAAAATAAGATAGATTGGTATAAGTGTAGCACAAACTGTGAGAAAAATCAATTTTCTATTATATTATTTCCATAAAATAAGAAATTTGTTTGAGATATTGCTTTGCTTTTTGAAATTGCGGAAAATACTTCTCCACCTCGTTCCAGAAGACTTTAGAATGGTTTTTATATCGGATATGACAAAGTTCGTGCACTACCACGTATTCCACCGCTATTGCGTCGCACATGGCAAGCCGAAAGGAAAAGTTCAGCCCGTTTTTAGCACTGCACGAGCCCCAACGGGTACGAGCCGAATTGATGCGCAGGGCTTGCGGCTGTACGCCCATGAATCGGGAATAATGCGTTATAAGCGGTAAAATAAATTCTTTTAACCGTTTTGCGTAATAACGGGTCAACGCCGTCTGCGGATTGGTCTTCGGTAGAAAAATAACGCCGTTCTCGATTGTTACGGAACGCTTATCGTGAAAACGTAAAACGTATTCTCTGCCTAAAAACGGAATCCACTCCCCTGCCGTCATCGTAAGACGGGGCAAAGGATTGCGGGCGGAAAGCTCCTTTCGCTTACGGATAATCCAGTCGGTGTGAGATAAAACGAACTTATCTATTTCCGATTGAGAAATATGTAAAGGCGCAGACACCGTAACGTTGCCGTCTTTATCCAAGCGCATGGAGAGCGTTTTACGTTGTTTTCGCACGAGCGTATATTTTTCCATGACTTTATTGTAGCACGACTAAGCCGTTCACGCAAGATATTTTTTATAGGTCGGGGTATTTTTATTGACAAAAAAAATTAGGTGTGGTATAGTAAAACAAGTCACGTGAGGCTTGCAAGGTGGTCGATAAGCGGCGTGGTTTGTGTGGTGGCTCTTGTAAGGAGCGACAGCGACGAAATAGCTTTAGCGTCAAAACGTTGATGGATTAAAAATTGAATGGTTATATGCAGGGCTTGAGAAGTGGTCGAATAGTGGTGGCTCTTGTAAGGAGCGACAGCGACGGAATAGCTTTAGCGTCAAAACATTGATGGATGAAAAATTGAATAATTATACGCAGGGCTTGAGAAGTGGTCGAATAGTGCTGGCTCTTGTAAGGAGCGACAGCGACGGAATAGCTTTAGCGTCAAAACGTTGATGGATGAAAAATTGAATAGTTATACGCAGGGATGGCAGAGTGGTCGAATAGTGGTGGCTCTTGTAAGGAGCGACAGCGACGGAATAGCTTTAGCGTCAAAACGTTGATGGATGAAAA
>JAFTRD010000126.1 GCA_017462425.1 Clostridia bacterium
ACCACCTGTAATATCATGGCGGTATCCACTTCCAGCGATAAGGAAATCGATATGGCGCTTGAGATGCTCGGCAACTCCTGCGTAGACGGCATTTACATCGTGGACAGCTACGGTTCGTTCTATCCCGAAGAAATCCGTGCGCTCGCTAAAAGATACGTCGAGTGCGGCGAAAAGTACGGCAAATTCATCGGTATTCATGCGCACGATAACCAAGGCTTGGCGTTTGCAAACACCATCGACTCCATCGCTTGCGGCGTCAATTACGCCGACGCCACCGTGTTCTCCATGGGTAGAGGGGCAGGCAACTGCGCCTTGGAGCAAATGCTGTTGTTCTTGACCAATCCTTCCTATAAACTGATGCCTATTTTAAAATTCATCGAAAAATATATGCGTCCGTTAAAGGAATCGGGCGTAAAATGTGGCTACGGCATACAGTACCTTTTGACCGGATTTTTCAACCAACACCCCCGTGCGGCAATCGATTTTACCAATCAGAATCGTGACGACTTCACCAACTTCTTCACCGAACTGATGGAGAGATAAAAATGAATAAAAATCATAAAGGCTGTTCGATAAAAACAGCCTTTTTTCTTTATTTTTTCTTTAAAAGCGACGTATAAAAGATAGTAAACTATTGCCACAGGCGTATGCGTATTCGTATTTATATTCGTATGCTATTGAAAAAAGGAGTAGGGTATGGCAAGAAAAATCGATTTTACTTCGGGTAAAGGCGGCGTGGGAAAAACCACGGTGGCGGCAAACATCGGCGCGCAGCTCTCTTTAAAAGGCGAACAGGTCATTCTGTGCGATACCGATTTCGGGCTGAACAATATCGACGTGGTAACGGGCATAGAAAAGCGTATCACCTACGACATTGCCGACGTAATAGAAGGTCGTTGCCGTGCCCGTCAGGCGCTCGTGCAGCACCCCACGTTCAAAAATTTATATATCCTCGCAAGCAATCATTCTTCCCCCGATAAATACATTTCTCCGCAGGCGGTCAAGCTGGTTTTAGACAACCTTGCGCCCCAGTTCGACTATATCCTCATCGACTCTCCCGCCGGCATCGAGGAGGGGTTTCACCGTGCGGTGGCGTCTGCGGAGGAGGCGTTAATCGTCACCACGCCCCATCTCTCCGCTCTGCGTGACGCCGATAAGGTAATCTCCGTATTAAAGAGCTATAAGCTCAAAAGCGTTCAGCTCATCGTCAATATGGTCCGTGGCGATATGCTTTTGAGCGGCGATATTCTCTCTCCGCAGGAAATTTCCCAAATTTTAAAAATCCCTTTGCTTGCCGTACTCCCCGAATCGGATGACGTATATTTAGGCACGCTTACGGATAAACGAAAGGTATTTAAAATGGCGGCGAACAATCTTTTGGGCGGTAAGACGAAATATTACGACGCAACCAAGCCCTACAGCGGAATTCTGGGCCGTATCAAGATGGGATTAAAGCGAGGCGTATGAAAAATAAAACTAAGAATAGAAATACGGAAAACGCACAGGCAGTTTACGAACGGGCAAGCCGTGTCATCAACGCCGATAAATCGGCAATGAGCGAGGAATGCAGAGCGGTTGCCTTGCGTGATTTTTTGCACGTTGCAAGGGAATACTTCGACTTAAAAGGGTTGCCTTCGCTCGAGATTGTCAATAAAAGCGGCGAATACGATATATCCGTTCGCTTTAAAGCGGATAGAGTAAAGACGTTTTATTTGTTAAAATAAAAATTTTTCATGTAAACGGTGGACTTTTGTTTAAAAATTTTATATCATGGTTATATAATAAAAGAAGAGAAAATCGGGGTGTGCTCCTGCTTACAAAAGCAATCATAGTAAATTAAAACAAGGAGTATACTTCAATGCAAAGAAAATTTGTAATCGTAACCGATTCCGGCTGTGATATGTCGGAGGAATATTTGTCGCAACACGGTGTGGAAACCGTCCACCTCGGCTTTTTAATGGACAACGTGCTCTATAGCGGCGAGGACGGCGAAAAAATAGACACCAAAATATTCTACGAACAAGTGCGCAAGGGCGCTATGCCCACCACCCACCAGGTAAACGTAGAATGCGCCAAAGAACACGTTGAAAAGTATTTAAAAGAGGGCAAAGACGTACTCGTTATCGCCTTCTCGGGTGCGCTTTCGGGTACGGCAAACTCTTTTAAGGTTGCCGCTAAGGAATTATCCGAAAAATACCCGACGCAAAAGGTGTTGGTCAGCGACTCTCTCTGCGCTTCCATGGGTCAAGGCTTGTATTTAGACTACGCCCTCAAAAAAGCGGATACGGGCGCAGATTTAGAGGAAACGTACGACTATATCGAGGGAATAAAGCAAAATATTTGCCACCTTTTCACCGTGGATAACCTCTTTCATTTAAAGCGTGGCGGCAGGGTCTCCGCCGTTACGGCAATCGTTGGAACGCTGTTGTCCATCAAGCCCGTCATGCACGTCAGCCCCGAGGGGAAGCTCGTTCCCATCAGCAAGGCTATGGGCAGAAAAAAATCAATCAAATCGCTTTTGGATAAAATGAAAGAGCTTGCAATTTTAGAAAAAGGCGAGCCTATCTTTATCAGTCACGGCGACTGTATAGAGGATGCAACCGCTTTGGCTGAAATGATAAAAACAATTTATCCCCAAAACCCCGTCACTATAAATTACGTTGGACCGGTCATCGGCTCTCATTCCGGACCGGGTACGCTGGCGCTCTTTTTCAGAGGCAAACAAAGATAAAATAAAAGAAAAAAATCCCCCGCTTACTTTTTAGTGGGGGATATTCATTTATTCATTATTTATTATTTATTCGTAAAATCGGCTTCGGTGAGGGTATACACCAGCTTACCCATGTTATACGATAACGGATTTTCCATCTTTACCATTACGCAGCGGTAATCGTTGGGCGCAGTTTTTGCGGCGTAATAAGCGGTTACTGTCTTACCGCCAAGGGTCTGGTTACGGCTGATCTGCACGACGTTTACGTCCATCGTATACTCTTTTGTCGCAGTATCTCCCTGGTCCAGATTTTTAAAGCTATATTTAGCCTGCGTGCCTTGTCCCGCCAAAACGATATTCACGATTTCCTGCGTTTTGTTGTAGGGGTTTAAAACGTAAGCGCTTTCGGTTACTTGGGCATCCAAAGAAACGCCTCTCACGGCAAACAGCAAGCTCTCGTTGTCTAAAACGGTCAAATTATCCTTTAAGGAATACGTTTGTTCCGTATTTTTAGACGAATCTTTTAAATCCGTATACACGGACGTTGCGCTGTTATCGCCTAGGTTATACGTAACCTCCATGGTATACTCGTATTGCGCTACGGCATCCTCCAAAGAGGTGGGATTATTCTTAAGAGGGGTGGTAGAGTGCACCGTCTTTTTGCTGTATAAAGGGTATAACGCCTGCCCTGCGCTGTGGAAATAACATTCAGACGCAACGCTATCGGTAAAGCTTAAAGTATCGCTACCAAGCGTATACGAGCCTTCTATTTGCAGGGAAGAGGTCAGCTTATATACCGCTTCGTTGTTGTAGGTGGAATTTTCCAACACTACGGTATACGTACCTTCCTGATAGGCTACCTGATAATCTTCGTTGGAGCCTTTCTCGTAGGTTACCTTATAGCTCAATTTTTCATAGGTATTTGAAATGGAAGTGTTTAAAGTGGTATCAGCGTACCAGTTGGGCGCAATACTCGTAGAAACGGTAGCGCTACCGCAGGCGGTAAGCGCAAATACGGTTGCGCAGGAAATTGCGGCAATGCCGATTTTTAATGTCTTTTTCATGGTTAATTTTTTACTCTGAAATATAATTTTTAAATATTTTTAAAGATTATACCATAAAATTTTATTTTTGTAAAAATAATTTATCCCAAAAAGCTGAAAAAATCACTAAAAGTATGTTATAATATAAAAAAAGATAAGGAGTCGGGCGATTCGTGTTACAGGTAACCGGTTATCCCACGCTGCAAGAGGGACTGCAATATTTAAAACAATACGTTTCCGCCGCCGAGGAGCGGGGGGAACGGGTAACCGTGTTCTGTGAAGACAGGCTTACCTTGCGTGCGGAAAAAAGCATCTGTGAAGCCTTGGGCGGTACGTTTTCCACCTCGGTTACCACGTTTGCTCGTTTCCTGCGGTTTAACGGAAAAACGCTCTCCAAGCAGGGCTCGGTCATGGTGGTCGGCAGGCTTCTTTCCGAATACGAAAACCGTTTAAAATGCCTCTCCTTCCATAGCGGCGCTAAAAACGGAGCGGCGGCGGTGTACGAAATGCTTTCCCAGCTGTTCGCCTCCAAGGTTACGGGCGAAATGCTGTTAAACGCTCTGCCTGAGGACGGACTTTTAAGGGATAAGCTGACCGACTTGGCGCTATTGTATGAAAAATACGCCGCCTTTTTAACTCAAAACGGCTATGTGGACGAAAACCGCTATCTTTCCCTGCTCCCTGCCGCCATTTCTAAAAGCCCCGTCATTCGGGGTGAAACGGTAATCTTCCTGGGCTTTTCCTCCTTCACGGCGCAGGCGCTCGACGGCGTGCGTGCGGCGTGCGAAACGGCGAAAAACGTCCTTGGACTTTTCCCCGCAGGCAGTGCGGAAATTTACGCCAATCAATCGGCAACCGCCTTTAAAAAAGCATTGGAGGAGTACGGCGAGGTCAAAATCTCTCAACTCAAAATCCCTGCCGAGCATATAACGGCGGCGGATATTTTACGTAACCAATTATACGCTCCCGAGGTCTTTTCTCCCTCGTATCTACCCAAAGAAAGCGGAAAAAAAGTACAGCTGCGTCAGGTACAGGACGAGGAGGAAGAGCTCCGTTTTGTCTGCGCCCGTATTCAAAAATATATAGCGGAAGGGGGCAGATATGCGGACGTTGCCGTATTCGTACCCGACGTCAAGGCGTATTCCCTACTTCTTGCCAAGGCGTTCGGAGAATACGATATACCTTACTTTGCCGACCTTAAAAAATCCCTCGTTTCGCATCCGTTCGCCTTTTTCCTGTTATCCCTTCTGCGCGCAGTAGCGGACGGAGGCTCGCCGTCTGCGGTGGAGCAGGTAGCCTCTTCCTGCTATTTCGGCGATAACGGACAGTACCGCAATTACCTTGCAAAATTCTGTAATTACCGTGGTGGCATGAAGCGGGAAATTAAAGAGGGGGATATCGTAAAAGACTACGACAGAAGCTATCTTGTTTCCATGCGAGAGCGTCTTTTATTGGCTTTGGGTTTATTTTCCCGTAAAATGACGGGCAAGCAGTTTTGCCTTGCCGTGCGCAAAACGTATACTGTTTTCGAGTCGGAACGGGTTACGAAGTCGCTCATTTCCTCCTGCGACGACGATATGCAAAAGGAATACCTTTCCAAAATGGAAAAATCGCTCGAAGAAGTATTAAAAGAAGCGGAGGAGCTGTTGGGCGACGCATCCTTGACGGCAAGCGATTTTTCCGCGCTCTTAGAAGAAGGTCTGACTGCCTGCGAAGTGTCTTTATTGCCACTCAAGCAGGACGAGGTGTTCGTAGGCGACCTTTCGCAAAGCCGTGTGCAGTCCAACGCCTTGGTCTTTGCGCTCGGCATGAGCGACGCCGTACCCTTACAGGGTGAAGATACCGCCCTTCTTGCGGATAAGGAAATGCAAAAGCTTGAAACGGTTCGCATCAAAATAGAACCCTCCGTGGCGCAGGTCAACGACCGCACGAGGGAGAGCGTATGCCTCAATATTTGCTCGTTTACCGAATATTTGTATCTTTTATACCCCAACCAAAAGGACGAGGAGCGCTCCGAAAGCGATATTCTGCGCTATACCCGGCGTATTTTTTCGGATACAAAGTCGGAAGAAGACCTGTTCGTTTACGCTTGCACGGCGCCCATGCCCGCCTTTAAGGAGCTGCTATTTTGTAAAGACGCTTACCGTGAAGGGCGTGGCGATTCCCGTGAAAAGTATGCTTCGTTATATACCGCTTTAACGAGCCAAGAGGACTTAAAGGAAAAAACGCAAAGCCTGTTTGAGGGCAAACAGCCCGTATTTTTCGTGGAAAACGGCGAAAAACTGTTCTTTTCAAGCGGCGAAGTTTCTCCTACGCTGTTGGAGAACTACTATACCTGCCCGTACCGTAACTTTACTACTATGGGTTTAAAACTTAAAGAACGTGAAGAAACGGCGGTCATGCTGACGGACGCAGGCGTTTTCGTGCATAGCGTTTTAGAATCGGTTGCAAAAAATATAGAGAATCTGCCCGATGAAAAAAGCTGTGTTTCCTTTGCCCGTCAGACGGCGGAGGAGCTGTTTACCCGAGCTAAATTTGCTCCGCTCAAAGATACGGCGGCAGGTGAATATGCAAGCGGTCGATTGAGTGAAGAGAGCGCGCAGGTAGCGCTACAAATGTACCGACAAATTAAAAATTCCAACTTTAAGGTAAAATACGTCGAATACGATTGCCACCTTCCCGAGGCGCGCATGCACGGCAAGATAGACCGTGTGGACGAATGCGGAGAGTACGTGCGCATCATCGACTATAAGACGGGCAATATCGACGATACGCCTACATCCTATTCCGTGGGTAAAAAATTACAGTTGCAACTGTATATGTCCGCCGTCAGCGCAGGCAAAACGCCTGCAGGGATCTATTATTTCCCTGCTTCGGTCAATTACAGCAAGGAGGGTGAAGCGCCCTTCCGTATGCTTGGATTTATGAACGGCAGCGAGGAGGTTATCAAAAATTCGGATATCACGCTGCAAGAGGGGGAAAAGAGCAAGTTTTTCAACGCCTCTTTGGGTAAAAATACTGCGGATAAAGTAATGAGCGAGGACGACTTCCGCCACTTTATCGCCTATTCGGTGCTCAGCGGCAGGCAGGGCAGTAAAGAACTGAAAAAAGGGTTCATTGCGCCCACGCCGTACGCCGATTCCTGCCGTTACTGCGCTTACAAGGGTATGTGCGCAGCGCTGGGCGAGGCGGTGGTCAGAAAGGTAGAGGATAAAGTTACCTGCAAGGGCATTGCCGAAGTGGTCAGACGGGAAACGGAGGGGAAATAATATGGCAGATGTCAGATATACCCAAGAACAGTTAGAGGTTTTAAACGCCGAAGGTAAAATCATCGTTTCCGCCTCGGCAGGCAGCGGCAAGACCTTCGTGATGATCGAACGTATGCTCCGGAAGATCCTTTCGGGCGCAGAAGTCGAGCGTATGCTTGCGCTCACCTTTACCAAAAAGGCAGCGGCGCAAATGCGTGAAAAAATACAAAAGAGCATTATCGCCAAATTAAACGCTCCCGAAATTACGCAGCAAGAGCGGGATATGTTAAAACGCCAGCTCAACCGTCTGCCCATGGCGCAAATCAGCACCATTCATTCCTTTTGCGCCAATTTTATCCGTTCTCATTTCTTCTTAACGGACGTAGACGGCTCGTTTGATATTCTCTCTGAAGATGACGCCGACGGCAAAAGCTTACAATTTCTGGCAATGGAACAGGTTTTTTCCGAAGCCTACGAACAGGCAGACGAGGGCTTTTTGCGCCTGTTATCCATCTATTACCGTAAGAAAAAAGACAACAAACTCAAAGAAATTATACTCTCTTTATATAAATCTCTGCGAGTCCGCGCCGATTACCGTGAAGTATTACTTCAAACCAAGTCAGGGGACGCTACGCTCTTTCACCGTGTAACGGAGGAGCTTTTTTGCCGTGTCAAAGCCGAGTGTGATTATATTTTACAGGCGGTATCGCAATACCTTCCCGAGCTGAAATCCTTGGGCAATAAAACCACTCTTGAGCTTATCCTTCAAATGATGGAGTTTATTCAAACGGTAAAATCGCAAGCGGACTATTTCCAATTTTGCGCCTTGCCCATGCCCGCCTTCAAGCGCAAGGAGACCGTGCGTTCCGCTGAGCGCTTGCGTGAAAAGGAAATTATCGAACGTGTGGCGTTTTATAAAACCGCTCTTACGAATATATGCAAAGATCATTTAACGAACACAGAAGATTTTTATGCAACGCAAAAGCGCCGCTTTGCCTGCGCGCAGGATACGGCAGGGCTGTTGGCAGAGTTTATTCTGCGCTTTGACGAGCGGTATACCGCTTTAAAAAAAGAACGAGCAAAGCTTGACTACAACGACCTTGAACACGTTGCGCTCCAGCTTCTTTCCATAGAGGGCGTTGCGGCGGAAATGTCCGAAAAATTCGACTACGTATTCGTAGATGAGTATCAAGACATCAATCCCGTACAGGAAAAAATCATCTCTTTCGTCAGCGGAAAAAACGTCTTTTTAGTGGGCGATGTCAAGCAGTCCATCTACGCTTTCCGTGGCAGTAAATCGGTATACTTCACCCAAAAGCAGTCCGAGTTTTCTTTGCAGGGACAATCCCTCTTTTTAACCTCTAACTTCCGTAGCAGCGACGGTATTTTAAACGCCGTCAACCGTGTTTTCTGCCGTGCCATGACCTCAAAGCTTTGCGGCATTCCCTACGCAGATAAGCCCATGCAGGGCGGTACGGGCTACGCAGGCAATGCGGGCAGGGTGCGGGTGCATCTGGTTTCCGAGGAGAAAAGCGAGCCGAAAGAGCGTGGAGTGTATTCGGTACTCGAAGAATACGCCGCCGCCAAAACCCGTATCCGTCAAAACGTACAGGCGCAAGAAATTTTAAACGTCATAGAAGAGGAGCTACATTCTCAGTATTACGACCTGGAAGAACAAACCTTCAAGCCCGTCACCTACGGCGATATTGCCGTTTTATCCCGCAAAAAGAGCGGCGACGTTTCGGAAATCGTTGCCTACCTATGCGAAAACGGTATTCCCGTCAGCTCGGCAACCAAGGTCAACGTCTGCGCCTTTCCCGAAATCAGGCAGCTTACCGATATTCTCTCCCTCATCGACAACCGTGAACAGGACGTTCCGCTCTGTAGCGCGCTACTCTCCGCCATGGGTGGGTTGGATAACGCCGAGCTTGCCGCCGTCAGACTGCGCTACGAACGGCGTAAAATTCCCTTCCGTGAATGCGTAAAGCTGTACAAGGAGCAGTTTGCCGATCCTTTGGCGCAAAAGATAAAAAAATTCTTTACGCTACTTGAAAAATACGTTGCGCTTTCACACGTGTTATCCGCAGGCGAACTGATCGAGCGCTTAATTGCCGAAGCGGGACTGGAAACGGACTGGCTTTCCCGTGAGGACGGCACTCGACGCTTGGTGCGTATCCGTAACTTTGCCCTGCAGGCGCAGGATAAAAACGTACACGATTTTCTCGAGCGTTTAAAGAGTCTGGATTACGAAGTTTTCCTCTCCGAAAACGCCGGCGAAAACGCCGTCAAGGTGCTCACCATGCACGCCTCCAAGGGCTTGGAATATCCCATCGTCATTCTGGTCGATTTAAATACGCCCTTCCACGGCGCCGACCGCAGTGAGGTGTATCTCTCGGAAAATTACGGCATTGCCCCCAAATGCTACGACGGCGAGAAAAAGCTGGTGTACGATACGCTCTTGCGTAAGCTCATCGGCATGGAGGAGCGGGAAGAGGAGCTTAAAAGCGAGCTGAATTTATTGTACGTTGCCATGACCCGGGCAAAATACGGCTTGCATTTGATTATGGATTCCAAGGATGCGCAAAAATATTCCGATCCCTTCTACGCCGAAAAATATGCGCACCTTTTGCCGCTTTCTCTGTTTGAAGGGGAAATTGCTCCGCCTTACGCTCAGGTTTTGCCCTTTGAAAAACGCCAAACCATAATAGTCGGCGGTAACGAAGCGTTGACAAAGCAGCTTATCCGCCATTTCCGCGCGCCCTATCCGTACGCCTTAAACACCTCCTTGCCGGTGAAAAGCTCGGCAAGCGATATTTTGGATTCGCAGGAGAGCGAGCCGGAATATTACGCCGTACACCGCTTAGTGCCCGAGGAAGAGCAAGAGCAACGCGTTGAAAAAACGTTAATCGGCACGGCGTATCACGCTTTTTTGGAGCACGCCGAATTTTCTGTCGGAGCAAAAGAGGAGCTTGCTCGCATGAGCGAAAAATCCCTTTTAAGCGAGGAACAGCTTGCGCTTATCTCGCCCGAAAAGGCGCAGGAAATTTTATCCATGTCCGTATTTCGTCGTTTGCAGGGCGCAACGCTCTACCGTGAACAGCCGTTTTTGGTCTTGCTCCCCGCAAAGCATATCTTTAAAACTTCCTCTGAAGAAGAGGTGCTCTTTCAAGGCTTTATCGATCTTCAGGCGATCACCGAACGGGGCGTAGAA
>JAFTRD010000127.1 GCA_017462425.1 Clostridia bacterium
AAATGAAGAAAGCGAACGTAAGCCCTTAAAATTAAAAGAAGTTTTTTTAATAAAAGGAGCAATTCCCTGCTTTCTTATGTTTTTCGGATATTGCGCATTAGAACTCACGACTTCGCTGTGGGCAAGCAGTTATCTCGTTCAAAAATGGGATATTTCGCCTGAAACTGCCGCTGGATTGGCAAGTCTTTTTTATATCGGTATTACGCTTGGTCGATTTGCAAACGGTTTCCTCGCCATGAAATTCCATGACCATTTTTTAATCCGTTTCGGGCTTGGTATTATAACCACGGGCATTATTTTTCTGTTCTTCCCCTTCCATTCGTCTTTTGCCTTGATAGGTTTTATTGTTATTGGTTTAGGCTGCGCTCCCGTATATCCTTGTATTATTCATATGACGCCCGAAGTGTTCGGCAAAGATAAATCCCAGGCGATGATTGGCGTTCAAATGGCTTTTGCATATATAGGATTTATGATTATGCCCCCGCTATTTGGAGTGATTGCTGATAATATTACGATCGCTTTATTGCCCGTATTTTTATTGGCTTTACTCGTTTTAATATTTTCTATGCACGAGATTGTCGTTCATAAAAAAAGGAATAAATAAAAACATACCCCTCCAAGAGCGTCTGACCTTTGGAGGGGTATATCAAAATCTTTCAAAAAATTTTATATCTTATGATTTTACGGACATTTGAGCGGCGGCGTGAAGGCTTCCGCTTTTTGCGTTTACGGTTATAAGTTTATCCGTTGCTTTGATGACCGCCATGGCTTCACCGTAATAGGTATCGGTTGTATCGTTCAAATAGCCGTCTTTATTGAAGGGACAAGCGTGACCCAAGGCAAGCAGCTCGCCTCCGTCTACCGAAACTTCTATCATTCCTCTTTCCAAGGGCTTTAACGTGCCGTTTTCATCCGTGAATTTCAGTTTTACAAAGCATACCTCGCCGCATTTGACTTCCGTCTTTTCGGGCAATACGGAAAGAATAGTGGTATCGTTTGCCGTTTTTAACGTGTTACGGGAAAGCTCGTTGCCCTTTTCATCCAGGTTGACCGCCGTTATTTCACCGTCTTGATAGGTTACGTTGAAGTCGAACCGACAGTTCTTTCTGAATTTTTTTCTACCAACTTTCTTGTCGTTGATATAGAGCTCTACGATGGGCGCACGGGAGTAAACTTCTACCTTCGCAGGCTTTCCGTTTAAGCCGTTCCACGACCAGGAAGGAATTGCGTTGGAGAACTTCCAAGCGGAAGGAGAGTGCTTTTCTTTTGTATGGCTGACGGGAACAACGGCGATTTGCGGTTTGTCCTCCAGTTCAAACGCAACCTTGGTATAGAGCGCTTCGCCAAGCTCGGTACCGATTAAGTTGATTCTGCCGCTACCGGCGGAAATCCAACCCACGCCGTGCGTGAACTGCGGAGCGTATTCCTTATATTCCCAGCTGCCTATGCCCACTTCGCCGAGGTAGTCCATACCCGCCCAGACGAAATCGCCGATGAGCGCATTATGCTTCTTTGCAAATTCCCAGAATTTATACGCATCCGAGCAGAACGTTTCGCTACCGAGAATGACACGGTTGGGATATTTTTTAACGTCGTGTTTATAGCGGAGAATACCGTAGTTGTAACCGGCAACGTCCATGGCGGCGTAACAGTCTCGAGTTTTTACGTCGCAAGGGTATAAGGTTGCCATAAACTTCATAAATTCGTCGCCGAAGAGACCTGCAAGATTGTTAAAGAATTCGCTGCCGACTTTCTTTTCGGGGTTTTGCTTGGCTTTTTTATCGCTGTAAACGCCAAAGCCCATGGCGTGTAACCAGTTGAAGAAAATGTTTACGCCGACCGTTACGGGGCGGTCAGAGTCTAACTTCTTGCATACGTCACGCATGGTTTTGAAAAATTCGATTCCCTTCTTCTGACCCGTTTCCGCAACCTCGTTACCAAAGGAGTACATAATAACCGAAGGATGGTTGTAGTCCTTTTCCACCATGTCCGTAATGTCACGCTCGTACCAGTCTAAAACGTAATTTGCATAGTCGTACATGGTTTTATGGATATACCACATGTCCACGTACTCGTCCATCATCATCACGCCCAGCTCGTCGCACGCTTTGAGCATGGCTTTGGAACAGGGATTGTGCGCGCTTCTGACGGCGTTATAGCCGGAGTTTTTCAAAATGCGGATTTTTCTTTCTTCCGCTTCGGCGTAGCAACGCGCGCCTAAAATACCGTTATCGTGGTGGATACAAGCGCCACGAATAATGACTCGTTTTCCGTTGATGCAAAGTCCGTCCTGTGCGTTACAAGTAACCGTTCTGATACCGAAGGTTTCCTTTTGGGTATCTGCGCCAAACGAGGCTTCGCACTCGTAAAGGGAGGGTGATTCGGGGGACCATAATTCGGCGTTTTCCAAGGTGAAACTGAATACCGCCTCACCGTCGCATTGGACGGTGTTTTGCGCTAACGTATTACCGTTTTTATTGATTTTTACGGTTACGTCGCCCGGTTCGCTTGTCGCAACCTTGACCTCGATTACGGCAGGGTCGATTTGGAGGGTGCGAATTTTTACGCCGTTTAGGAGAATGTGCGCTTTATCCGCAACGTACATGGTAACGGGACGGTAGATGCCTGCGCCCGAATACCAACGGCTGTTGGGCTGATCGGAGTTTCTGGCAATGACACGGATTTCGTTTTCCGCACCGTACTTTAAAAATTCGTTTGCAGGAACGTAAAAATTGGTGTAGCCGTAAGGACGGAACGCTGCTTTTTCGCCGTTTATGTAAACTTCGGCATTGTGGTATACCCCTTCAAATTCAAAGGTTACAATTTTTTCGGCGTAGTCTTCTGGTACGGTAAAGGTTTTTACGTACTCGTAATCTCTGCCCGCAAACCAGCCCGTATTCGTGCCGCCTGCGCTGTCCTCCGAGCGAGGCTCGCCGATCATTGCGTCGTGCGGAAGAGTGACTTTTTGCCATTCTTCTTCCGTATCCAAATGTTTCCATTTCCAGTTTTCGTTAAAATTAATATTTAACATGGTTTCCCCCTATTCGTAGTTTTTATATTTTTATAATTTTTACTTAATTTATAGTTTTAAAGGTAAATTCGGTTTCTTCGTGATAGCCTTTTTCCGGCGTAAATACTCCGCAGTTTTCGCTCATTTGGTGGATGCCGTCGGGATGATACTGACATTCAAAGCATACCGCAAGATATTTTTCATCTTGTTTTTCAGCCCCTACTTCGCTCAGCTCCAACGGAAAGTTGTTGGTGTACACGACTGCGCAGGGATAGGTAGTTCTTACCTCCAGTAAGATACCGCTCTTTTGAGACGAGAGAGAACAAGCCAACGTATGCAACCCACTTTCGTTTAAAAAGAACACGTGGTCGTAGCCTTTGGTGTAGCGTTGAACGGACGCATCTTCGATTCGCTCCCCTATTTTACGAGGGGTCGTAAAATTAAATTCGTCGGAAACTTCTGCTATCTTTCGTACGATGAGCCGTTCATTCACCTCTCCGTAACGAGAGGCGTTGAGATACATCGTTTGCTCGGTTACCTTTTCGCTTAAATCGCCCGATACGTTTAAATAGACGTGATTGGTTAAATTTAAAAGGGTTTTTCGATCGGTTTCTCCGTCGAAAAAGATACGGAATTTATTTTCCTTTTCATATACACGATAGGTAACCGTAATGGTAACGTTGCCGAAATATCCGTGTTCGCCGTCTGGACTGAAATAGGTAAACGAAACGTCGGTATACTCCTCACGTTGCTTTACCGTGTAGTCAAACGGCTTCGCGTATACCCCCTCTCCGCCGTGGAGATTATCGGTATCAAAGTTGTTTTTTTGAAGGCGCGCAACCTTTCCGTCTATAGAAAACGTTGCGTTTTCGATTCTGCCCGCCGTTCTGCCTATGGTTTTACCGTGATAAGCCGATTGATATTTTGAATCGTCTTTAGGCGCAAGGGTTACCGTTTTTACGTTGCCGAATTTATCGGGGACCTTAATTTCACGGATGCCGGCGCCGCAGGAAGTAAGCGTTAGGCGCATGTTTGACGTATTCGTCAGCTCTATCAGCGTATAGACCGTTCCGTCTACCGTAAAGTTTTTATATTTTACGTTCATTTTTTTATTTTTTTAGATTAATCTTTATATCCGTTGGGGTTTTTGGATTGCCAGTTCCAAAGCGAAGCGCACATCTCGTCTATGCCGTACTCTGCTTTCCAGCCCAGTTCTTTTTCCGCCTTTGAAGCATTGGAATAGCAGGAAGCAATATCACCCGCTCGTCTGGGCTTGACGGCATAAGGCAATTTCTTTCCGCAAGCCTTTTCAAAGGAACGGATAACGTCCATAACGCTGTAACCGATGCCCGTACCTAAATTATAGGTGTACACACCCGATTTTTGAATTTTATCAATGGCGGCAACGTGCCCTTTGGCAAGGTCTACCACGTGAATATAATCTCTCACGCCCGTACCGTCGGGAGTGGGATAATCGTTACCGAATACGCCGATTTCTTTGAGCTCGCCGATGGCGACCTTGGCGATATAAGGGGTTAAATTGTTGGGGATACCCTTGGGGTCTTCACCGATTAAGCCGCTGGCATGCGCGCCGACGGGATTGAAGTAACGGAGCAATACCACCGTCCATTCTTGATCGGCTTTGTATACGTCCTCCAGCATAATTTCCTGAAAGAATTTACTGGTGCCGTAAGGGTTGGTAGTGCCGCCCGTTTTACAGGTTTCGTCCAAGGGTAATTTTTCAGGCGTGCCGTAAACGGTTGCCGAGGAGGAAAATACTATTTTTTTGCAATTATTTTCTCTCATGACACGGATAAGGTTTAACGTGCCGTTTAAATTGTTATCGTAATATTCTACCGGCTTTTCGCAAGATTCGCCAACCGCTTTTAACCCCGCAAAGTGAATTACCCAATCAATGGTATGCTCGGTAAAAATTTTGCTCATCAGCGCCGCATCACGGATATCGCCCTCGTAAAGCGTTACGCTTTTGCCGGTAATCTGTTCCACCCGCTGAATGCTTTTGGGAGAAGAATTGCTGAAATTATCGACGACTACCGTTTCATACCCCTTTTCAATGAGCTCTACCAACGTATGCGAGCCGATATATCCGGCGCCGCCCGTTACAAGTATTTTCATAATATAATGGCACTCCTTAAATTTTTATAATGTTTTATAATTTTTCTACCGTGATACCGTCGGCAACGGCGGAATCGTAGCACTCCGCTCTATAACCGGTTGCCTGATAGTATTTTTCGCATACGTATTCTTTAAAATCTTCCACGGCAGCCGTTTTTACAACGGAAACCGTGCAACCCCCAAAGCCGCCGCCCGTCATTCTCGAGCCCAGACACTCGGGATGGCTTTGCGCCGCTGCTGCAAGAGCGTCCAGCTCTTTGCCCGTCACTTCGTATAAGTCACGCAAAGAGTTATGCGATTGATTGAGGAGCTTGCCGAGCGTTACCGTATCACCTTTTTTCATAGCGATTTCCGCAAGGCGAACCCTTTCACATTCCTCCACTACGTGCTTTACACGGTTATACACGTTTTGCGGTAAAACGTTGCCGTACTTTTCAAACTGTTCTTTTGTTAAATCGGCAAGGCAATTTATATTTATATATTCTTTTAATTTTTCAAGCGCAAAATCGGTCTCTGCTCTGCGCTCGTTGTATTTGCTTTCCACTAAGTTATGAGGCTTTTTACAGTTGATGATCACCAAGGAGCAATCGCCCAAAAGGACGGGAACGTACTCGCAGGCGAGCGTTTTACAGTCGAGCAGCATTGCGCAATCTTTTTTACCGCAAGCCGAGGCGTATTGATCCATGATACCGCAATTCACACCGGCAAATTCACGTTCTGCCCGTTGCGCCGTTAACGCCACTTCCACGGGATTAAAACTTTCCCCTGCAACGGTTGCCAGCGCCGCAATGGTGGAAACTTCTATTGCCGCTGAAGAAGAGAGTCCGCTGCCGAACGGCACGGTGCAATCGTGCAGCATGTCGCAGCCGACCAATTTATGCCCAGCCTTTTGCCATAAAAGAGCGCTACCCGCCTGGTAGTTGCCGTATTTTAAATTACGTGCGCTCTCCAGATTGTTGATGTCCAGCGTCACTTTGTCGGGTAAGGTGGTCCAGCTTAAATTGATTTTATCCGTACCGTTGGGACGTACGTATACGGTATTGCGCAGAGATAACGCCGCAGGAAAAACCTTACCGCCGCAATAGTCGATATGCTCGCCGATGATGTTTACTCTGCCTGCCGCTGTTACTTTATAATCGAATTTTTCTTCTTTCATAATGCGAAACCCAGCTCCTTCATAAATGTAACCGTTAAATGTTTATCTTTGAATACCGCCGTATTTTCCAATATACGGGAGCATATATTCCCTAATTCCGTTTGAATGGCAAGAGAGACGTTGTCGGGGGAATAATCGTCCTTGCAAAGCGCCTTGATTTCAGTGTATACCATTTCAAACTCGGCGTATTTGGAAGGCAACGGCTGTTGTGCGCAGATGATTTTTTGCAGCTCGTTAAACTGTTCTTCCAGCCGTCCCGGCAAAATAAACAACCCCTGCGCCTCGATAAGTCCGATGGATTCCTTTTTAATTACGTGAAATTCGGGATGGGCGTGGAAAACACCGTCGGGGTATTCCTCCGAGGTTACGTTGTTGCGCAGAATTATGCTCATTTCATAACCTCTGTCGGTTTTCACCACCGTGGGACTGACAGCGCTGTGTACGCCGTCGGCATCTTCACAGATAATGCCCAATTCTTCATTGGTGTAGCTTACCCATTTCGCACGGATTTGTTCGGAAATTTCCACTACGCTGTCTTTATCCTTCGACACTATGCGTATAACCGTTCCCTGCCAATCGGGAATTTCAACGATGGCTTTGGGATAGGACTTGTTTTTAAGAGTATACGCCGCCTTTGCCTGATGCATGGGCAAAACCTCGCCGCCGCCCTGATAATGATCGTGCGCCAATACGCTGCCGCCGATGCGGGGCAGAGGCGCATTGCAACCGATGAACCAGTGCGGGAATATATCCACAAAATCCATTAGTCTTTTAAACGTAGCTTTATCCACGTGCATGGGCGTATGCTCGTAATTGACGGCAATTCCGTGCTGATAAAAATATCCGTAAGGCGAAAATTGCCAGAACCATTTTTGTCCGTCCAGATATAAATCTACGGTGCGGAGCGTGCGCTTGCTTCTTTCGGCAAAGCCCTCGTTTTCATGACAGATGCTGCATTTGGGATATCCGCCTTTGGTGCTGTTGCCGCTTGCCGCTTTTTTGGGATCTCTGAACTCGGGCTTGGCCTTGTTGATGGTTACGATAAGACCGCCGCTTGTAAAACGGGGATTTTGATCGAGCTTTGCCTTTTTGACGTAATCGCATTGAACGGAATAATTATAAAACCATTCGGTTGCGCATTTAGAGCCTTTCTCCTGCCCAAGGCGGTAAAACTCGTCCTCGATTTCCTTTGGAGAAAGGGAAAGAAGACCCATAATCTGATCGCAGTAATATTCCGCCTGATCGATTTCAAAAAGCCCCTCTTCCACACAGACGGATACCAATTCTCCTAAAAGCCCTTCGGGCGTGGAGGCGTCCACAAGCGCCTGACTTTTCTCCGCATAGGAATCCAAGCCGAAAAGAGAGAAAATTCCGTTACGAACGTAATCTTCATTGCGGCTATGTAAATTGAGATTGGATTTTGCATAAGCTATCAGTTTATCGATACACTCATAAACCCTATTCATTGCGTTCCTCCCATTATAAATACTTATCAGCATTATAATAACAACTTTCATTTGATTTTTCAAGAAAAAATTTGACCAATTATGGAACTTTCTTATCTTTTTTTAAAAATTTTTTTTAATGTACTATTGACAAAAACGCAAGAGGATTATACAATAATATCGGAGGACGTATGCAAGCAATCAGAGAAAACGCAAAATATAAGAACAGCGAAACCGTTTGGGCGGGAAAATATAAAAATTCGCAAAATTTATCGCATTGGCATTACGACTGCGAGCTTTTATACGTGATTGAAGGCAAGCTGGAAGTTATGTGCGATAAAAAATGGTATTTTATTTCCAAAGGCGATACCTTTTTTATCAATAGCGAACAGGTGCATTTTATGCACGCCCGTACGGAAGATACGATTATTATCGTCATCAATTTTGATTATGGAATTATACAACCCTTTACGCATAATCTTACTCTGTTCACCCCCACTTTATCACGCAGTTACGATATCCCCGAAGTGTATGAAAAATTAAAGAAAGAATTAGGGAACAAACAATCGTTTTACGAAAATAAAACCGCTTATATTATTGCGCAGACCATGATTGATATATTTCGGGAAGAAAAGATTGTTCCAAAAACAAAAGAAAAACCCGTCACCGAACAGTTCAAGCGACTTTTGGAAGATATAAACGAAAATTACGAATTTTATACCTTTGAAACCGCAGCTAATTTTATGCATATGGCGCCTACGTATTTTTCAAGG
>JAFTRD010000128.1 GCA_017462425.1 Clostridia bacterium
TAAGAGCCTGCGTGGCAGCGATTCCAATGCGGCGCTGTACTACGCCATGCGCCTGATAGAGGGTGGCTGCGACCCTATGCTGGTGGCAAGGCGGTTGGTTATTCACTCCTCCGAGGACGTGGGCATGGCAGACCCCAACGCTTTAAACGTAGCTACCTCTGCCATGGTCGCATTCGAGCATTTAGGCTATCCCGAGGGGTTAATTCCCTTATCCAACGCCATCATCTACGTCTGCGAAGCGCCCAAGAGCTATTCGGTGAAAAACGCTATGCTGGCGGCAAAAGAGGACGCGCGGCTGGTGCGTGACGATAACGTACCGCCTTATTTAAAGGACAATACGTTTGGCGATAAAGAAACCAAGGCGCAGAGTAAAAATTACAAATTTCCGCACGAATACGGCGGTTACGTCGAGCAGCAGTACCTTCCCGATTCCTTAAAAGACAGGGTATATTATCAGCCCACGGACAACGGTTTTGAAAAGACGGTGAAGGAACTACGCAGGCAAAAGGGAATAAAATAGCCGTTTACAAAAATTCAAGAATATGCTATAATCAAAAAAACGAAAAGCGAGGAAAAAAGTATGAAATGTATCTATTGCGGCTCTGCCGACAGTAAAGTAATCGACTCCCGTTCGGCAGACGACGATACCACCATTCGCCGCAGACGTGAATGCGTCAATTGCGGCAAGCGGTTCACCACGTACGAAACGGTGGAAAGTACGCCCGTATTCGTCATCAAATCGGACGGCACCCGTCAGCTTTTTGATGCGCAGAAGATAAAGACGGGCATTTTAAAAGCAACCGAAAAATGCCACGTTACCATGTCGGAAGTAGACGCCGTGGTGGACGCTATCACCAAACAGGTGTATAACTCCATGGAGCAGGAGGTTACCTCCAAACAGATAGGCGAAATGGTAATGGAGCGTATTAAAAATCTGGACGAGGTGGCGTACGTACGCTACGCCTCCGTCTACCGCTCCTTCAAGGATATTTCAACCTTTATGGAAGAGTTGCAAAAGCTCATGAAAAAGGAAAATTAAGCCAAAAAAGTATGACCAAAAAAATTCAAGTTGGCAGCGCCTTTTTAGGCGGCGGCGAACGGGTAAAAATTCAATCGATGACAACGACGAAAACGAGCGACGTGGAAAATACCGTCGCTCAGATTTTACGTTTGGAACAAGCGGGCTGCGAAATTATCCGTGTGGCAATTTTAGACGAAGCCGACGCTTTGGCGGTTCGGGCGGTAAAGGATAAAATTCATCTTCCGCTGGTTGCCGACATTCATTTTTCCCCCAAGCTTGCAATCATGAGCATAGAAAACGGCGCCGATAAGGTGCGTATCAATCCCGGCAATATCGGCGGTGAAACGGAAATACAACGGGTGGCGGACGCCGTCAAATTACACAAAATCCCCGTGCGAGTGGGGGCGAATACGGGCAGTATAGAGCCGCATTTTGCAAAAAAATACGGCAGAACTGCGCCTGCGCTCGTGGAAAGCGCGCTGTATAACGTGCAAATTTTAGAACGCTGCGGCGTAAACGATATCGTAATTTCCGTCAAAGCGTCCTCCGTACCTTTAACGGTAGAGGCGTACCGCCTGCTTTCCAAGCGAACGGACTATCCTCTGCACGTGGGCGTAACCGAGGCGGGTACGACGGAAATGGGCATCGTCAAAAGCAGCGTCGGGATCGGATCATTGCTACTCGACGGCATCGGCGATACGATTCGGGTATCCCTGACGGACGACCCCGTTCGGGAGGTATACGCCGCTAAACATATCTTACGTGCCTGCGGTTTGGAGGAAAACTACGTAGAGGTAGTGTCTTGCCCCACCTGCGGCAGATGTCAATGGAACAGTATGCGCTTGGCGGAAAAGGTGAGCGAATACGTTAAAAATATCCCCGTCAAGGCAAAAATAGCCGTGATGGGCTGTGTGGTCAACGGTCCGGGCGAGGCGAAGGACGCCGATTTAGGCATTGCCGGCGGTAACGGATTTTGTATGCTCTTTCAAAAGGGTGAACCCTTTTTACGTGTTTCCGCAACCGATGCAGAGGAAAAATTTTTTGAGCAGCTCGATTTACTTTTGAAAAGGAACAACGCATGAAAACCCAGGAATATTTACGGGAAATACGCCAAAGCGGCGGACTCTGCAGGGCAATTCTCACAGGTATAGAGGTAGAGAAAAAAAGCCAACGTATTACTTTTTTCTTGACCACGGATACGGCTTACACCTCTCAGGAATTGACTTTTGCGAAAGAAATAACGGCAAAATACCTCCCCGAGGGCATGACGGCAGAGGTGAAAATTACCAAGCTGGTAGCCGATGTCGCCACCGTTAAAAATAAGATACTGCAAATTCTTTCTTTCTCCTCGCCTGCGGCAGCGGCGTTCATGCGCCCCGAGGACGTGGAGGTGCTAATGGACGGAACGGGCGCAAGGTTCTGTCTGGACGTAAGCAA
>JAFTRD010000129.1 GCA_017462425.1 Clostridia bacterium
GGTAAAAGCTGCCAATATTTCGCGCCCGATTTTTTTAAAAAGTCTACGAAGTCGTAAGCCGCCTTACCTAAAGAACCGATGCCGTATTTCCCCGGCAGAGAAGAAATATGCAACAAAACTCCCGCCGAACGGGCGTTTTGTTGGTTAATTAACGTTGGTTTTGTGTTCATATTTTTTACGTACGTATATTTATTTTCTGTTTTGTAACAGAGTTTTTATTCTTGCGCAAGCCTCTCTCGTGGTTTCTTCGCTACCGAATGCGGTAAGACGGAAGAATCCTTCGCCGTTCTTGCCAAAGCCGCTACCGGGCGTGCCGACTACCTGAATTTCGTTTAACAGTAAATCAAAGAAATCCCAGCTCTTCATGCCGTTGGGACACTGTAGCCAGATATACGGAGAATGCTTGCCGCCCGTGTAGAAGATGCCAAGCTCGTCCATCGTCTGCGCAATGATCTGCGCATTCTTCTGGTATACGGCGAGGTTTGCCTGAATTTGCTTTTCACCCTCTTCGGAGAATACCGCCGCTGCGCCCTTTTGGACGATATAGGACACGCCGTTGAACTTGGTGGTCTGACGTCTGAGCCAGAGTTTATTGCAGCTGACGCCGTTGAACTCCAAGGCTTCGGGTACGACGGTGTAGCCGCAACGGGTACCCGTAAAGCCTGCCGTTTTGGAGAGGGAGCAAATTTCAATGGCGCAGGTTTTTGCCTCTTCGATTTCAAAGATGCTACGTGCCACGCCCTCGCCGGTAAAGCACTCGTACGCTGCGTCGTAGAGAATGACGGCGTTGTTCTTTTTGGCGTAAGCCACCCAAACTTTCAGCTGGTCTACCGTGTAAGCGGCGCCCGTGGGATTGTTCGGCGAGCAGAGGTAAATGATGTCTGCTTTTACGCTTTCATCGGGCATGGGTAAGAAGCCGTTTTCCGCCGTTGCGTTCATGTATAAAATTTTTCTGCCTGCCATAACGTTGGTGTCTACGTATACGGGGTATACGGGGTCGGGAACGAGCACCACGTTATCTTCGGAGAAGATGTCTAAAATATTGCCGCAATCGGATTTAGCGCCGTCGGAGATGAAGATTTCGTTGCTATTCAGCTGTACCCCTCTGCGTGCGTAATAGCCCTGCACGCTGTCCTTTAAGAAGGCGTAGCCCTGTTCGGGACCGTAGCCTTTAAAGGTTTCTTTCTTTGACATTTCATCCACGGCTTCGTGCATCGCCTCAATAACGACGGGCGCAAGCGGCAGCGTTACGTCGCCGATGCCGAGGCGCAGAACCTTTTTATCGGGATTTGCCTGCGTGTAAGCGTTTACCTTTTTTGCAATGGTAGAGAACAAATAGCTCTCTGCTAAATTTAAATAATTCGTGTTTAATTTCATGAGATTATACCTTTTCTTTTTTATATTTCTACTACGCCGGTATACGCCAGAGCGGCGTCTCCCGTCATAAAAACTTTTTCTTCCGTGTAATTGACGGTAAGATTACCGCCTTTTAATTGCACCGTCACGTCCTGTCCCGCTTTTATATAGCCGTTTTTTACAGCCGCCGCCGTCGCTGCGCAAGCGCCCGTGCCGCAAGCAAGCGTTTCACCGCTGCCACGCTCCCACACCCGTACCCGCAGAGTCGTTTCATTGATTAACTGGACGAACTCGGTATTTACGCCCTCGGGAAAGAGTGGGCTGGTTTCAAACGCACGCCCCACCCGTTCAAACGGCTCGGGTGCGTCCTCAAACACCACGCAGTGCGGGTTCCCCATACCGACGCAGGTAACGGCGTATTCCTCTCTCCCGATTTGCGCCCGTCGGGAAATAACGCTTTCGCCCGAAAGACTCACGGGAATTTTAGCAGGAGAGAACTCCGCTTTGCCCATATCCACTTTTACCCTTTGGGCTTTGCCGTCCTTGCCTTCGTAAACCCACAGACGCTTGATGCCCGAAAGGGTTTCTACCGTGAGCTCTTTTCGGTTCACTTTACCAAGGTCGTATAAAAGTTTTGCAACGCAACGGATACCGTTGCCGCACATTTTTCCCTCGCTGCCGTCGGCGTTGAAGATACGCATTTTTGCATCGGCAACTTTGCTTTTGCAAACGAGGATAATACCGTCGCCACCGATAGAGAAGTTTCTGTGGGAAAGTTTACGGGCTAAATTTTCGGGATTTGAAATTTCTTTTGTAAGACAGTTGAAATACACGTAGTCGTTGCCGATACCGTGCATTTTATAAAATTTTTTCCGCATAACACAGTATATGCGAAAGCGGAAAAAATGAGTTTATTTTATTTTTTACATTACGATATACGCTTCACGTTCAGCGCCGACGGATACGTATTTAATATAACAGTCGCAAGCCTTTTCGATATAAGCGATATAATCGAGCGCCTCCTGAGGCAAGTCCTCTTTTTTGCGGCATTTGGAAATGTCGCAATTCCAACCCTTTACGGTCTTGAAGATGGGCTTACAATCGTCTAAAACGTCGGTGAACGGGAACTCGGTAAGCTCTTTTCCGTTCAATTCGTAGCCAACGCAAATTTCAAGCTCTTCATAGTCGGAGAGAACGTCTAATTTCGTGAGCGCAATTTCCTTAGCGCCCTGACAACGGATGCCGTAACGGGAAGCAAGCACATCGAAGGGACCGACTCTTCTGGGTCTGCCCGTAGCTGCGCCGTATTCTCCGCCGAGCGCACGAAGTTTTTCTGCCTTTTCGCCGAAATATTCGCAGGTAAAAGGTCCTTCGCCCACGCAGGAGGAATACGCTTTCATGATACCGATGGAGTTATCGAGCTGTAAGTTGGGTACGCCTGCGCCGATGGGAGCATACGCCGCAATGGTTGAAGAGGAGGAGGTGTAGGGATAGATACCGAAGTCGATATCTCTGAGTGCGCCGAGCTGCGCCTCGAAC
>JAFTRD010000130.1 GCA_017462425.1 Clostridia bacterium
AACTATCCACCGTAAAGTCATAAAAATTCGTTATATTTTCATCTATAATCAGATTTGGCGCTCTATGGCGGGGCTTTGATAAAAGCTCCTTGACGATGGGAACGTGCCTGTCGTAGACGTGCGCATCGGCGATAACGTGCACCAGCTCGCCCACCTTTAATCCGCTGACCTGCGCCAGCATCATCAAAAGCACGCTGTACTGCACGACGTTCCAGTTGTTTGCCGTCAGCATATCGTTGGAGCGTTGGTTTAAAATGCCGTTCAAGGTATCGCCCGAAACGTTGAAGGTCATGGAATAAGCGCAAGGGTATTAGTGCATTTCGTTCAGATATTCAAAGTTATACATATTGGTCATAATACGGCGGGAGTCGGGGTTGTGTTTCAGGTCGTAAAGCACCCTGTCCACTTGGTCGAATTCGCCCTCTTTATAGATTGACTTCTTGCCGAGTTGATAGCCGTACGCCTTGCCGATAGAGCCGCTTTCGTCTGCCCAACTGTCCCAGATATGGGAATTGAGATCTTTGATATTATTGCTCTTTTTTTGCCAGATCCATAAAATTTCATCAATACAGGATTTAAACGCCGTACGGCGAATGGTGAGAATGGGGAATTCTTCCTGTAAATTGTATCGGTTGACAATACAGAACTTTTTAACCGTGTGCGCCGGAGCGCCGTCTTCCCAACGGGGACGGACGGAGGCGTTGGTATCCCATACGCCGTTTTCCATGATGTCCTGCATGTTCTGCACGAAAATAT
This sequence comes from Clostridia bacterium, assembly GCA_017462425.1. Next base: position 757 of record JAFTRD010000130.1, read on the forward strand.
CGTCTGCTCTGCTCATAATTGCTCCTTAATAATGAAATTTTAACAGTTTTGTAATAACCGTAAATAAAACTCTACCGTCTTTTTTATCGTTTCAACGGGGATACGCTCGTCGTTGCCGTGGATCATGCCTCGCTCCTCTTTAGAGAGCGCCATAGCGGAAAAACGGTATACGCAGTCGCAAATTTCACCGTAATGCCGGGAATCGCTGCAAGCAAGCATGAGATAAGGCGATACGATCGTCCCCTGCCAAGTCTGAGAAATTACTTTTTTCAGTCGTTCCCATTCCTCGCCCTCCGCACGGGATACGGCGGACGGGTTCGAAGCGTAAATGGTGGAATACGTAATGTCTTTATCCCCGATTACTTTCTCTAAATACGCCTGCGCGCTATTAGTGGTTTCACCGCACATAATGCGCAGGTTCGCTACCATTTCCGCTTGCGCAGGAATGACGTTGGGTGCTTGACTTCCCTGCATTTGTGTAAAAGCGACCGTCGTACGAACCAATGCGTTCAGTTCGCCGCCGCTCTTTTTACAGATGAGGTTTAACAGTCCGCCAAAGAGCCATAAATTAGCAAAAATCATGCGGTATATGAAGGTAGAACGCCTGCCAAGCGTATTGAACATCTTTTTGACGGGTTCGGAAATGCTGAATTTAAAAGGATGATTTTCAGCCTTTACACACGCTGCGGAGAGCTTACCCACGGGAGTATGCGGCGCAGGCGAAGATGCGTGTCCACCGCTCGTTTTGAGGGAAAAACGTAAATTAAACATACCCTTTTCCGCAATACCCACCAATGCGCAGGGCTGAGATACGCCCGGGAATACCTTTTCCACTACAGCGCCGCCCTCGTCTACGACCATGGTGGGACGGATACCCTTTTCTTTAAAGTAATTCACGATAGACGGAGCGCCGTAGCCGTCCTGCTCTTCGTTGCCCGCAAAAGCGAAGTATACGTCGTTTTCGGGTACGTAATTTTCGCATATCAGCTGCTCCGCCGCCTGCAATACGCCGTTGAGCGTACCCTTGGTGTCCAGCGTGCCTCTACCCCAGAGTACGCCGTCCTCTAAAACGCCGTCAAAGGCAGGCTTGCTCCAACCGTCTTCCTGTACGGGCACGACGTCGTAGTGCGCCATCATAACACGGCATTTGGAGGAGTCCTTTCCCTTCCAACGGAAAAGAATACTTCTTTTTGTGAGCTTTTGAAACTCGCAGGTTTTGTATACGTTGGGGAAGATTTGCGGCAACAGAGCGTAAAACTTATCAAATTCCGCATCGTCCTCACGGCTTTCGTCTACGTAAGAAACGGTTTTACAGCGAATCATTTGCTGTAAAGCGTATACGGCTTTTTCTTCGTTGCAAGTAACGGGAAAATCTTCAATAGGCGCTTCCGCCTGTGGACGGAACATAGCCGTACGGATAAGAACTACGGTAATCAACGCCGCTAAAACTACTCCGACGACGATCAATAAATAATGATACCACTCCATAGCGGATTACTCCTCTTTTTTATCCTCTTCTACAGCTTTTTCAGACGCCGTGGGAATTTCTCCCTTTTCGCCCAGCCAGCCCTTGTTATACATAAAACGGGAGCTTGCGATGGATACCACGACGCCGATGGGTACCATAACACCGATCAACGTACCGGCTAAGCCGCTGTTGCCCGAAACCAAAGAGGCGGTAATGAATACCACGAGCATAAGCGTTGCGGGAATAATGGCAATTTTCCAGTTCTTGGAGATATAAACGACAGCCATAGCGCCGAAGAGCGCAGCCAATAAATTATCGTTTTCAAACGCCGGTTCTAAAATGGGATTGTCCAAAATAGGCGTGATAAAGCTAATAAGAATAACGCCTAAAACAATGATAAGCATGGTTACGATGGAAGATACGGCAATGGATACGGTGGAAATAATTTCACCCTCTTCCGTTCCAGATTTTACCTCTGCCTGCTCCATACAGTTGAGCGCGCAGGGAACCTTTAAATTGGAAAGGTTGCCCGTAACAAAACCAAGATAGGTACCGCCCGCACCGAGCATAGGCGTATAAGTGAACGTTTCCACTACGCTTACTACCCAGTACATAGCCACAAGTCCAATTCCTGTGGCAATAATCCCCCAGTCAATACTTGCGCCGAAAATAAACATACAGACAAAAGGATAAGCTAAAATAAGTACCGCAGCAAAGATCGCCCAAATTCTGCCGAAAAAATGAGTATTTTCTTCATAACTACGATTATTTAACATTTTACTTTTCATTTTTTCCACCTCCTTAACCGACGATCCAAATATTCAAAGGAATTGCCGACAGCATACCTAAAATCATACAGACGGGCAGCGCGTAGTCGTTGATCCATTTCCATTTGGTAAGCTTTAACAATAAACCGCAAAGCGCCATTAAACTTGCGGAAATCAGGAAGATAAAGACGGGAATTAAACCCTCTAAACCGTCGCAAACGCCGCCGAATACGTAGCCTAAGAATGCGGAAATCATACCCATAAACAGCGCCGTCATAAAAATATTTCCCCAATTTTTATCCTTTTGCTGAATGCTAATCATTCCCTTGTTTATTTTTTTGCCCAAAATAGGAGGCAAAAACATAGATACGATCATACCCATAGTCATAACGAGCGCAACGGAAACGTACTGCGAGGCGTTCTCGATAATCGGCGCAGCACCCGAAGCAATCGTCTCATAGCTTAAACTGCCGATAACCGAAAGACGCAACCACGGCAGAGGAATGCCAAGCTTGTTTGACAAAACCACTACGCCCACCAAAATAGATATCGCCGGCGCAATGGTAAACACGGCAGAGCGTAAAACGGTTTTCTTTAAAACCTTTTTATCCATACCGATAGCAACGCCTCTGCGATATGCTCGAATGAGGAAAAATACAGCTTGCGCTAAAATTACCGCAATAATAACGCCCACAAGCACGAACAATATGAGCGCATTTTTGCTGAATTCCACGCTATTCAAATTATACAGCATATGTTACTCCTAAATAAAAATTATCTGTTATATTATAAATCAAATTACGCCCGTTGTCAATATCGGTTGGGAATTTTCCCCCGCCAAGTTGTATATTTTATAAAAAAAACGCCTCGAGAACCGATAAGCTCCGAAGCGTTTATTGATTGTTTTATTGATTCTTCTTTGAATCACCCTTTAGCCCATAGGATTCTTCCACAAGCTCCTGCACGGGTTCCTCCAAGGGTTCTTCCGTTACACGTTCAGCGGAGGGAGCCATAAAGCCTTCCTTTCCTCCCGCTTTTTTCAAACGGGCGAAGTAATCTTTGGTTTCTTTGACGACGACACCCGAAAGCGCAACCACCGCAATCAGATTGGGCAACGCCATTAAGCCGTTGAAGATGTCCGCAATGGTCCATACGGCGCTAACCGTCATATAAGGACCGATAAAGACTGCAAGCAGATACAGACAGCGATACCCAATGATAACGGGTTTCTTTCTGCCGACAAGGTATTCAAGACAGTTTTCGCTGTAAAAGTCCCAACCCAAAATGGTGGTATACGCAAAAAAGATAAGACAAATAGATAAAATCCAAGGCGCTACGGTGGAAAGGAATCCGGGCAAGCCTTCGGAAAAAGCAAAAATAGTTACGTCAACGCCTTCCAAGCCCGTCTGCCATGCGCCCGTAATTACGATGGTAAGTCCGGTCATGGTACAGATGATAATGGTATCGATAAAGGTACCCAGCATGGCAACCAGACCTTGACGGACGGGTTCCTTGGTCTGTGCGTTTGCTGCCGCAATAGGCGCAGAGCCCAAGCCTGCTTCATTGGAGAAGATACCTCTTGCTATACCCTTTTGCATGGCAACGATGAACGAGCCTACCAGACCGCCCGTGATTGCCGTGGGATTAAATGCGGCTACGACGATATCCGCTATTGCAGCGGGAATTGCCGTAACGTTGGTAATTAATACAATCAAACAAAAGAGAACGTAAATAATTGCCATAAAAGGCACGACGGCAGTGGCTACCTTGGAGATACGCTTGACACCGCCCAAAATAACTGCACCGACCAGCACGGTGAGGATAACGCCTGCGATAATAACGGCTATGGACGTACCGCCAAAGAAGGGAATTTCTGCGGGTACGACGGGCGCAAACGAGAATACGTTACCCACCGCAGAAGTAATGGAATTGATCTGCGAGAACGTACCGACGCCGAAAAGACCGACGCAAAGACCGAATATTGCAAAAATAATAGCCAGCCATTTGAAGTTAAAACCGAATTTTTCCTTCAGTCCGCGCTCTATGTATTGGAAAGGACCGCCGAGAATGTGACCGTCTTTGTCTACTTTACGGTACTTAACGGCGAGCATACATTCGGAAAACTTGGTAGCCATGCCCAAAAACGCCGCAATAATCATCCAAAACAACGCACCCGGCCCACCAAGACAGATTGCCGTTGCTACGCCCACGATATTGCCCGTGCCGATGGTTGCGGAAAGCTCGGTGCAAAGAGATGCGAAGGCAGACATTTGCCCTGCGCCCTCCGTTTCGTTTTTGACCATGTACTTAAAGGCAAGCGGTAATTTTCTTACCTGCAATAAAATTAATCGAATACTTAAAAATACGCCGGCGCATAAAATAAAGATGATGAGCGGCCAACCCCAGATGAAGTCGTCAATCTTCGTAAGAATGTCTTCAAACGTAGTTTCTGCCATAAGCATAGATGCGTTCATGATCTATTCCTCCATTGTATTTTTTCAATAAAAAAAGTTGCTTTTTTCAAAGCAACTTGGAGAATTCAGACGATTCGGTTTTTTCCGATGCGTAAAATTTCTTTCGTCTCTGTCCCTTATACCTGAGAGATACGCCGACAAAAATTTTTGGTCGGTTTACACCTTCGGTGCCATACAGTAAAAACGGACTCTCCAGAGCGTTTATTGAAATCTAACGCTAATTATACACTTTTTACATCATACTGTCAACGATTTTCAGTGTATTATCACATTTATAGAGGAAAATATAACGCTAAAATGCGTCTTTGGAAATTTTACTCCAACGCTTGGCAATGAAACGCATTTTCCATGAAAGCGGAATAGGTTTGGTGAGAATCGACATCAATTTATTGGCAAAGCCCGGGATATAGATGCGTTTGTTCTTCTTCAAGGCTTTTAACGATTTTTCCGCTACGAATTCGGGCGTTTTCGTGGCAATTTTACCCCATAAGCCCTGTCCTTTTATTTGCGC
>JAFTRD010000131.1 GCA_017462425.1 Clostridia bacterium
CTCATGGCACACGCACAAATCCGCTTAGTGCTGCTCCATCCCTGTCCTGACACGGTTCACGGCAATGCGTTGCATAAGACCTTGTTATCAACACCCCTTACGGTGCGCAGCCTTCCATATATGCACCCGAGAGAGATATTCGGTTCTGCTATAGCGGATTGCAGATACAGGGCACCGCTAACTCCCCACTTAGCACAGTAGGCTCATTATACACAAAATTTTTGAGTTTGGCAAGCGTTTTTTACAGACTAGGTTTTTTTCCTTTGTGAAAATTAAAAATCGATTGACAAATATTGGATAAGGGTATAAAATTATACAAGATATTCCATATATCTTATTAAAGAGTAAAAAATTCGGGAGGCTATTATGAGTGAAAACTGTTCGCACAACTGTTCCACTTGTTCTCAAAACTGCGGCGCCAAAAGCGAAGGCAGTTTAATTAAAAGTCTTTCGCCCGATGCAAGCGTTAAAAAAGTAATTGCCGTTGTTTCGGGCAAAGGCGGCGTGGGCAAATCCGCAACCTGCGCGTTGCTTGCCGCTATGGCGCAGAAAAAAGGTTACCGTACGGCGGTTTTAGATGCAGATGTTACCGGTCCTTCTCTGCCTAAAATGTTCGGCGTGCACGAAAAAGCCATGGGGAACGATCAGGGCATTTTACCCGTCGTATCCGCAAGCGGCATACAAACCATGTCCATGAACCTCCTTTTGGCGGAGGATACGCAGCCCGTACTCTGGCGTGGCGCGCTCATTGCCGGGGCGGCGGTGCAGTTCTGGACGGACGTGCTCTGGAACGACGTGGACTATATGTTCGTGGATATGCCTCCGGGAACGGGCGACGTACCCTTAAGTATTTTCCAAAGCCTTCCTCTTGCCGGTATCGTCATGGTAACCACTCCGCAGGACCTCGTCAAGATGATCGTGCAAAAAGCGCTCAATATGGCGGAAAAAATGAACGTTCCCGTTCTGGGCTTGGTAGAGAATATGAGCTATTTCACCTGCCCCTGTTGCGGTGAAAAAACCGAAATTTTCGGTCAGAGCCAAGCCGGCGTCTTTGCCAATGAATACGGTATCCCCGCCGTTGCGCGTATGCCCATCGATCCCGTTCTTGCCACCCTTGCCGACGCAGGCAAGATAGAGGAATACGATAAAATTTCAGCGCTGGAAAATATTTTTGCGCAAATTGAAAACGTATAGAATAAAACGTAAAAAAAACGACCTTTAAAAAGGTCGTTTTTTCAATCTATTTTTTTATTGTTCTTCCACGACGATTTCGGCGGTTTTTGCAAAGCGCTTTACCGATTCAACGGCGTTTAAGCACCGCTGTTTATTGGAATAATGTTCTCCCACGCATAAGAGGTGTCCGTGGGCGGTATAAATTTTCAGCGTATAGTCGCCGTTGCGGGTGATGACCGCTTTGATATTGCCTTTTTCAATGTTGTTCTTGTGCGTTTTAATGCCGTTTTTTGCGCCGTTTACCGAGGCGTAGTCTTCGCTGGTGAATAATACCTGACCGTTGGAGGCTCGAAGCTCAAAGGGATAAACGGCGGTTTTTTCTCCCTCCGCAAGCACCTTGCTTATCAGCCACTTACCTTTTTTCTTGGAGTCGAAGTTTCGTTCCGCTTGCTCGTCGCACGCCTCAAAGGGCAGGGCGTTTACTTGCACGCCTTCGGCGCGGGTAGCGCTGGAGGCAAAACGCTTAATAGAGGCAATGGCGTTTAAAGCCTGCGCGCGCGTGCCGTATTTTTCGCCCTTCGCCAGAAGAAACGACTGGCTATTGAGAAGCTTTACCACGTATTTTCCCTTTTTGGAAACGGAAATTTTAAAATTATCCTTGGCAATATTCACTTTAAAGGTTTCTATCCCCTGCACGGCGCCGTGGAAGGAGGCGTACTCCTCGCTGGTAATCAGCGCTTCGCCGTTGGAGGCTTTCAGCTGGAAGAAGTATGCGCCGTCCAGCTCCTCACCCTTTTCGTCCACGATCACCGTCTGGCTGATAATCCATTTTCCGGCGTATGCGCTCTTGGCGCTATCCTTATCCTTTTGCTTGAGGGTCGGGGCTACGGCTATCGGTTCTTCCGTTTCCGCTTTTACTGGTTCTTCCGCTTTTACTTGAGCTTTTTTCTCCGTTTTTGATTCTGTTTCTGCTTCTGTTTCTGCTTTTACTTCAAAATCGGGTTCCGATTGAACTTCTTTTGCTTCAGCGGCTTTCTTTGCGCTTTTTTCCGCAACGCTTAAAATGGTGCAGATGACGATAATGGCAAGCAGGCATACGGCTACGATGATGAAGAAGATAATATTCTCACGCACGTAGTCCAATATATTTCCCGCCGCCAATAGACTGATAACCGAAAACATATACAATTTCTCCTAACGTTTAATAATTGAATTGATGAAAGTATTTTTTGAAAGTTCTTCCGTTCCATTATTCTAATATAAAACGGGAAATAAGTCAAGGGGGCAAAAAATCTTTTTTTAGCGGAATTTTTTGACTTTTTATAAAAAATGCGTTACAATACCTCTATGGAACAAAACAATATCATCATCGTCGTCGGCGGCGGCGCAAGCGGTATGCTCTGCGCTTTGGCGCTTGCCGAGGGCGGACAACGGAATATAACGCTGTTGGAACGGGGCGAGCGACTGGGAAAAAAATTATCCGCCACGGGCAACGGTCAGGGCAACGTCACGAACGTCAATTTCGGTATCGAGCATTATTTTTCGGACGGGAAAGATACGGTGGAAACTATCTTAAACGCCTTCGATCACCGTGCCCTTTTAAAGTATTTGGAAAATCTGGGCGGATGGTTTGAATCGGACGAGCGTGGCAGGGTATATCCCACCGGTCGGCAGGCGTCTGCGGTAACCGATCTTCTGCGTTTTGCGCTCCAACGTGTGGGCGTCAACGTGCAAACGGGCGTTACCGTTACGCAAATTTCCCGTCGGGGGCAGGAGTATAGTCTCTCCGATTCAGAGGGGCGTAGCTTCAAGGCGCGCGCCGTGGTACTGGCAACGGGCGGCAAGGCGGCTAAAAATTTCGGCACGGACGGCACGGGATACGCTTTGGCGAAATCGCTCGGACATACGCTCACACCCCTTTTTCCTGCCTTGGTGCAGTTAAAGACGGACACTTCTTATATTAAAGGGCTCAAAGGTATCCGCATCGACTGTCTCGTACGGGCGTACGACGGAAAAAAAGAGCTTTCTTCTGCCCGAGGCGACGTTATTTTTACCGATTACGGCGTAAGCGGCAACGCTATCTTTCAGGTTTCTTCCTATCTCACCGACGCGCGTTCCCCGCAGCTTCGTTTGGAGTTTTTACCGGGCGTATCGGCGCAAACGCTTATAGAGCTTTTACGAAAAAAGCAACGGGTTTCACCCCAAGGCGAAATTCTGGGCTGTATCGTGAATAACCAGTTGGGGCGTGCGCTTTTAAAACGTTTACAGTCGGAAGGGGATGGTTTTTCGCCCGAAGCGGCGGTGGCTCTGATCAAAGACTTCCGTTTAACCGTTACGGGTACGCTGGGGTTCGATTATGCGCAGGTCACCCGAGGCGGTATCCCCATGCGTGAGGTGGACGGCGAATTGATGAGTAAAAAATCGGAAAACGTATACCTCTGCGGTGAAATTTTAAACGTAGACGGCGAGTGCGGCGGATATAACCTGCAATGGGCGTTCTCTTCAGGTATGCGCGTGGCGAACAGTATTTTAAAGCGCGCAAAGGAGTGGGTATGATTGAAAGGTTGAGCGGTATTTCGTTGCCCGTCGGCGCCGACGAAGAAAAGCTTTTTGCCTTGGCGCAAAAAAAACTGCGAGCGCCCGTAAAATATTTCAAGATCCTAAAAAAATCACTCGACGCACGGGATAAAAATAAACTGCGTTGGATATATTCCGTGGAATTTTCTTCTCAGGCGCAAGCCGAAATAGACGTCTTAGCCCCCTTGGGCAAAACGTCCCAAAAAGCGCGGGTCGTCATCGTGGGCGCAGGTCCCGCAGGACTGTTTTGCGCCGTGCGGCTTTTGCAGTGGGGCTTGCAGGCTATTCTCTTAGAGCGTGGTGCTCCCGTAGAGGAGAGGGAAAAGGATATACAAAGCTTTTTTAAAACGGGGGTACTGAACACGCAGTCCAACGTACAGTTCGGCGAGGGCGGCGCAGGTACGTTTTCGGACGGAAAGCTGAACACGCAAACCAACAATTTAGAGAATGCCGAGGTCTTGCAGCTCTTCGTATCTTTCGGTGCGCCACGGGAAATTCTATATCTGAACAAACCGCATATCGGCAGCGATAACTTAAAGAAAGTCGTTAAAAATATGCGTGAATACATTCTTGCAAACGGCGGTCAAATTTTGGTCCGCACCGCTATGACGGACAACAAAACGAAGGACGGTACCGTTGTTTCCGTGACCCTTTCCAACGGACAGACCCTGCCGGCGGACGCCGTGGTGCTTGCCATCGGGCACAGCGCTCGGGACACCTTCGAGATGTTAGAAAGGAAGGGTGTTTGCTTGCAACAAAAAGAATTTGCAGTCGGGGTAAGAATAGAACATTTACAGGAAAAGATCTCTCTTGCCCAGTACGGCAAAGACTACGGGCTGCTTCCTCCCGCCGACTATAAACTGGTATCCCACGCATCCGAGCGTGCGGCGTTCACGTTGTGTATGTGCCCGGGCGGATTCGTTATGCCTGCGGCGAGCGAGGAGGGGAGGCTGGTCACCAACGGTATGAGCAATTATAAGCGTGACGGGGTCAACGCCAACAGCGCCCTCATCGTGCAGGTGAAAAAAGAGGACTTTTTAAGCGATTCCCCGTTAGCCGGAGTGGCGTTCCAGAGAAAATTGGAAAGCGCCGCTTACAAACTGGGCGGCGGCGGTTATCTTGCGCCTGCGCAGCGAGTGGAGGATTTTTTAAAAAACCGTCCTTCGTTTAGCGCAGGGGAGGTGCTTCCTTCGTACGCAAGGGGCGTACGCTATACCGATCTCTCCGAGCTTTTCCCCAAAATTCTTTCCGATACGCTCAAAAAAGCGGTTACGGATATGGACAGACGGTTAAAGGGCTTTGCGCACCCCGACGCTCTGATGACGGGCGTGGAATCGAGAACCAGCTCTCCCGTGCGCATCGTCAGGGGCGAAACGGGTGAAAGCGTAACGCTCGGCGGGCTGTACCCCTGTGGCGAGGGCGCAGGCTATGCCGGCGGCATCACCAGTGCAGCGGCGGACGGACTGCGTACGGCAATTAAAATTATCCGCCGGTTCGGCGGAGCTGTTGAATAAGAAAAAAAGAAAAACGAGTGGTAAAATCCGATAGTTTTCTCTTTTTTTTCATACGTTCAACACTTTTTTGCGTTATACTTTGTAACGTAGTCCGAAGCAAACTTCGGCACGAAATTTTTTTCATATTCTCTCACTAAATAAGGGATACGGACGGAAACCTCCGTCCGTGTTTCTTTTTATTTTTTGTTTAAAAAATTCGAAATCAAGAAAAAAAGCGCCGAACGCAACAGAAAGTGATTGTATTTTTTGTAAAAATATTGTATAATAGGTGAGTATTTCATAAAAAAACTCAAAAAAGGAGCAATTATGAATCTCTTTGAAGTTGCAGCGTTTATTCTGTATTTTCTCGCCGTTCTTGCCATCGGTATTTTCTTTTTCATAAAGAGCAAGAACGAAAGCGAAAAGGACTACTTCCTGGGCGGTAAAAGTATGGGCGGCTTGGTTTCCGCTCTCAGCGCAGGCGCCTCCGACATGAGCGCTTGGTGCTTAATGGGCTTGCCCGGCGCCATCTACCTTTCGGGCTTGGGTCAGGTCTGGATTTCCGTGGGTCTTATCATCGGTACTATCCTTGCTTGGATATTCGTAGCGCCCCGCTTGCGTGTCTACGCCATTCATGCAGACGACGCCATTACCATTCCCCAGTTTTTAACCAACCGTTTCCGCACGAAAAATTCAGCGTTACGCATCATCTGCGCCGTAGTATTCGTGGTTGCTTACTGTATTTACATGGCATCCTCGGTCGTTGCTTGCGGTGAACTGTTCAGCACGCTCACGGGAGGCGTAATTGATAAAACAATGGGCATGATTATCGCCGCTGCCGTTATCGTCTTATACACCATGCTCGGCGGATTCCGTGCCGTTTGCTGGACAGACTTTTTACAGGGAATGCTCATGCTTGCCGCCGTACTCATTCTTCCCATCATTGCTTTAATCTTCGTGAACAGCGGCAATCTTCCTGACAGCTTCCTTCCTTGGGTCGCCGAGAGTGAAAACTACTACAATTTCCTCTCCGACGGCGCATTCAACTGGAAGAGCATCTCCGACATCTTAACCGGACTTTCCTGGGGCTTGGGCTATTTCGGTATGCCGCATATTCTTGTTCGCTATATGTCCATCAAGAACAAGAAGGAAATGCGTAAATCCCAAATCGTCGGATCTACCTGGACCTTCCTCATTTTGGTTATGGCGTCCGTTTTGGGTTTGGTTGCGCACGAATTCCTCGGTTCTTCCATGGAAGGCAACACCAATCTCGTATTCGTTACGGTCGTTCGTAAAATTTTCGACTTCGGAGCGCTCGCCTTCATCGGCGGTATTCTCATCTCTGCGGTAGTTGCGGCATCCATGAGCACGGCGGACTCTCAGCTTCTGGCGTCCTCCTCGGCGTTTGCCTCGGATATTTATAAAGCGCAAATCAGAAAAGAGGCGTCCGATAAAGAAATGGTCTGGGTCAGCCGTATCGTCGTAATCGTCGTTGCAATCGTTGCGCTCATTATCGCTTTGACGGGTAGCTCTATCATGGCGCTGGTTTCTGCCGCCTGGTCCATCTTCGGCGCAGCGTTCGGTCCTGCAATCTTATTATCCCTCTACTGGAAACGCTTCAACTACAAGGGCTGCGCCGCCGGCATCGTCACGGGCTTCGTCGTATCCGTTCTCTGGATGGTTCTTTTCAACTTTGAATATTACGGCTTTACGAGTATTGTGTATAACACCAACCTCTACGAAATTCTGCCCGGCTTTATTTTAGGTCTGATTGCGTCGGTAGCCACCTCGCTGTTGACCGAAAAGCCCGACGAGGCGGTAGTGGAACTCTTTGAAAAGGTGCAAGCCGACGAAGACCTGCATTAATTTTTATAAACTCGTATTAAAAATCGAACGTAAAAGATAAAAGACAAGCGGAGAGAGAAAAAACTCCGCTTCTTCTTTTTTAAAACTTTTTCCGCTGAACGTCTCGGTACGTTTTTTGGCTGAATATATATATTATAATAAGGAAAAAGAAAAAAATACCTCTTCTGTTTTTTCCGTTTGTGTCATAAAATAGAATAAATTTTTTTTCTTAAAATAAAATTTTATAAAAATAATTTTATGAATATATCTTTTTTGTAGGACTATGATAACGGCTAAAATAGTGAAAAATCCCAAAAATCGTTTCTTTTAGTCCTAATTTTCTCTCTTTTTTCCACAAAAACTATCTTTTTAACCTTAAAACTGCCTAAAACAACAAATTATTTTAATAATTTACTTTTCCATTGTTGGAAGAATGTGACAAAAAAATATTTAAACAATTTTACAAAAAATACTTGACATCACACTATAAATGCGTTAAAATGGATAACAACGAGGGTTAGCCGTGTGCGGTAGGCACGGCAAATTGTCGTTTGCAGGCAAAATGTGTCTAGGCGGGATAGAGTTTTAAAAGCAAAATTGCTCGGTAAACCCAATAAAACTTTCTCCCCCAACCGAACAGTTATTCCGTTAGCTGTTCAAACAAAAAATTGTAATCTTATAAAAAATATAAAAGGAGAAAACAAGATGTTAAAGAACAAATCATTTTTGGTTAAGCTTTTGACGTTGATTTGCGTTATCTGCTGTTCTTTCGCTCTTATGCTTGGCGCTGTAAGCTGTGCTGAAGGTCCTGTCGGTCCTGCCGGCCCTCAAGGCGAACAGGGTCCTGCTGGCGAAGACGGTAAAGACGGCGATGACGGTAAAGACGGCGAAGATGGCCAAGACGGTGAAGACGGTCGCGGCATTACCAAAACCGAAATCAACGATGAGGGTGAACTCGAAATCACCTATTCCGATGGTACCGTTGTTAATCTCGGCGTTGTAGTTGGTGAAAGCGCTCCCGAATGCGACCACGACTTCTTCGAATACGAAGCTGTAAAGCATTATATGGAAGACGGTGAAGTTGTAAACGGCGTTATCATTAAAGTATGTAAAAAGAACTGTGGTACCGCTCATTACGAAGTAGGTGCATTACATAACTATGAAGAAACCGTAGTTGCTCCTAAATGTACCGAACAAGGCTACACGGCTGCTGTATGTACTGTATGTGGAGATGCAGTAGATCCTCACGACTTTACCGATCCTACCGGTCACAAAGACTTCGATCCTACGAACACCGAAGATTGGTATCCCGTTGTTGAAGCATGCAAGACTATCTGCGAAGACGGCGGCGCAGTTGTATACGTTTGTGAAGATTGTGACGCAACCGTAGCGGCTGTTGTAGAAGCTACCGGTCACCACTCCACCGCTTGGAGCAAGGTAAGCGGTCAGCATAAGCTTACTGGTTCTTGCTATATCTGCGGTAACAATGTAACTGTAGACGTACCTGAATTAAATCAGGCTAACGTAACTGCTGGCAAGCTCACCTATGAAGTAACCTCTGAAAAGGAAAACTGCGGTGATACGGGTGTTGGAACGTATACTTACGTTATCGACGGTCAGACGTTCACCTATGAAAAAGATATCCCTGCTACCGGTCATATCCTCGACAAGGGCGAAGGCGTAGAAATTAACGATAGCATGATGCCTTTGGATTACGATACCTATAAGGATGACGTAACTTTCTTTGCTGATGAAGAGCTCACCTGTGACGCTAGTGCAGCAACTCCTGCATACTTCGAATGTAAAGAATGCGGCGAATCCGTATTGGTTTCCGTAAGAAAGGCTCATACCGAACCTACCGGTGGAGACGAAGTAGAAATTACGCCTGGCGACGTAGCGGCTAAGTTAGCTGCACTCACTAACGCAGACAAGAACGTTTACGTAGTTCCCGCAACTTGCACTGTGGCTGGTTCCAGAACCTTCTACTGCTCTGCTTGTGAAGAGGCTGTAACTGTAGCAGTTCCTGAACTTGAACATAAGAAAGCATACACGCTTAAAGAAGTTGGCGATAAGGTTTACTTGGTAACCTACTGCGCTAATTGCGATAAGCTTGCTGCTGCTGGCGCTCAGACCTGTGGCTTTGCGCAGACTGAAGAAGAAATTGAAAACTATAGAGTAATTGAAAGCGTAGCAGATACCTGTGAGGCTGCTGGTTACAAGGTAATCGGTTACACGCCTGTAGGCGCTACCGAAGAAATTACCCTCAAGATTGAAGGTACTAAGCTCAACCATAAGATCAACAACACCAGACCTGCAATCGATAAGCCTTTCGATTACAACGTATGGAAAGATTACGTAACCTTGTTTGCTGATAAGGCTCTTACCTGTGCAGACGGCGGTGTTCAGGCATACTTCAAGTGTGAAGATTGCGATGCATCCGTATTGATTTCCGTAAAGGTTCCTCATGCGGCTCCCACTAAGACTGAAGAAGTTACTGGCGTTACTTCCGATGCAATTAAGGCAGACTTAGAACTTGCTACTCCCGTTACCTATGCAAAAGATACCGTTTACGTATTGAATGCTACTTGTGAAGC
>JAFTRD010000011.1 GCA_017462425.1 Clostridia bacterium
CAGAGGGCGCAACGCTCTCCGAACGCCCTCAAGCGAGAACGCACCCCGTGCTCGTTGCCGAGTTTATCCTTGCAGGGCTCTTGTGCCTGAGTATTTTCTTAACCAATATATTCGTATCCAACAGCGCCATCAATACCTTTATCCGTACGGTATTAAACCCCGACGTAAGCAATGCGGCAGCGGCAAAAACCTATTCCGACTTCACGCTTACCCCCGTCGTCAGCGAGTACGCCGAGGTGGAAACGTCCCTTTCCTCCACGGGCGTTCTGTCCTTCACGGCGCAGTGCAGCGTATACCCTGCGTGCGACGGCAAGGTAAGCTCGGTAACGCAAAACGGTCAGACGTATACGGTCGTCGTATCCCATTCCGATTCCTTTGAAAGCGTCTATACCGGTTTGACCACGGCGTACTATCAAGAGGGTGAGTCCGTCCGAGCCAACGTACCCTTTGCCTATACCGACGGCGCAAGCGCCGTGCAGGTCAGCTTCTATCAGGACGGCGAAATGCTCAACTGCTATTCGGTAGATGCGGAAAACTGTTTAAGCTGGAACCAATAAACGTGCAAAGAAAAAAAATCAAACTTGCCGTACATCCACTCTTTTGGGTGTTCGGCATTTATTTTTGTTTCACCAATCAGTTTTTAGTCTTTGCCCTGCTCACGGTCAGCGCGCTCGAACACGAGTGCGCCCACGCCTTCGCTGCCGCTAAACTCGGTTATACGTTAAACCGCATCGTACTCATGCCGTACGGCGCAATCGTAAAAGGGGATATCGGCAGTATCTCTTTAAAGGACGAAATTTTTGTGGCTGCCGCCGGTCCTATCGTCAGCGCCGCCACCGCCCTTGCATTCGTGGCGGTATGGTGGCTCTTTCCCGAAACGTACGCTTTCACCGATACCGCCGCTTACGCCTGCGCCTCGCTTGCCGCCGTCAATCTCCTACCTGCCATGCCCCTCGACGGGGGCAGAATTTCCTTTTGCCTACTGGCGCATTTTTTCGGCAGAAAACGGGCATGGGTGGTATGTAGAATCCTGTCGTTTACCCTCTGCGGAGCGCTTTTTCTCGGCTTTATCTATACGGCGTTTCACACGTTGAATATCTCCCTTCTGTTTTTTGCCCTGTTCTTGGGCGTGGGTTGCCTGCAGGGCGATCATTACGGCTACGAGAGAATGCAGTTCAGTCTTGCCCAAGACCTCAGCCGAGGCTTGGAGGAAAGACGTGTCGCCGTGTCGCATACCTTTCCCCTTCGCAAGGTCATTCCTTTGCTGCGGCGGGATAAATATCTCGTACTCGACGTGTTTTCTTCAGAGGAACGTTATCTTACTTCAGTAAGACAGGAAGAGCTTTGCGCCTGGCTGGAGGAGGGAAGTTTGGAGGAATCGGTGGGAGATTTTCTTAAAAATAGGACAAAAAATGCAAAAATGGGGGTTGAAAAAGCAAAAGAGGTATGATATAATATGAAAGTGAGATCTTTTTTGTTATAAACGAGGCAAAAAGAGCCGTTGAATTCGTATTTTATTTTTATAAGGTTTATATAATTTCAATATGAAAAAAGAGCTATATTTCGACCGTCACAGCGGCTTACAGCTTTCGGCTTTGGCGGAGGACGGCAAACTGATTGAGCTGGGAATCGAAAGTGAAGAGCGCAAGGAAATCGTCGGCAATATCTATAAGGGCAGGGTGGTAAACGTCATTGCAAGCATGAACGCCGCCTTTATCGATTGCGGGCTGGAGAAAAACTGCTTTTTACCCCTTTCTGGCGGTGAATCTTTTGCCGATTCTGCCTATTATCAAGCCAAAACCGACCAAAAGCGTACGGGCAAACCCAATTCGTTGCAATTAAAAGCGGGGGATGAGCTTATCGTGCAGGTAACCAAAACGCCCCGTGGCAATAAGGGCGCAAAGGTTACCGTCAAATGCGCCTTCGTGGGCAAACACCTCATCTTCTTGCCCGGCGCCGATTTGTTGGCAATCTCCCGAAAAATCAACGAGGCGGAACTGAGAAACAACCTCTTATTCATGGCGGACGGCATGCGTGGCAAGCGGGACGGACTCATCGTGCGTACCATTGCGCCCTACGCCACCCCAACCCAGTTACAGGAGGAGATAGCCTATCTTAAAAACCTCCATCTTTCGGTCATGGAAAAAAACAAGACCGCCAAGGTCGGCGATCTTTTGCACCGTGAATACGATTTGCCCGTTCGGGTGATGCGGGACAGCTTCAACGACGATATCGAACGGGTCGTTGTCGGCGAAAGGGCGCTGTACGAGCAGATGCTTTCGCTTGCGAAATTGCGTCCTGCTTTCCGCTCCTGGAACATACAGCTATACACGGGCGAGGAGGATATGTTCTCGCATTACGGCATTGCCGAGCAGGTGAAATCTCTCTCCGAAAGCACCGTGGCGTTGTCCAACGGCGGACATCTCGTTATCGAGCATACCGAGGCGCTCACCGCCATAGACGTAAATACGGGGAAATTCTTGGGGGACGAAAACTTAGAGGATACCGTATACGCCACCAACATTGCCGCAGCAAGAGAAATTGCCCGTCAGGTGCGCCTGCGTGACGTGGGCGGAATCGTCGTCGTAGATTTTATCGATATGCAGGACGAACGGCATAAAAAAGCGGTTACCAAGGAACTGGAACAGTGCCTTTCCCGGGATAAAGTCAAGTGCAGGGTTCTGCCGATGAACGAGCTGTGTCTGGTGGAGTTCGCCCGTAAACGTACCACCAACGGGGTCGCATCCCAGCTCTTGCAGCCCTGTCCGCACTGCAATGTAAACGGCTACATTTTATCCAACGAGTTCAACGTCTGCTTAATTCGCGCTGCACTTTTAAACAAGCTCTCGCAGGGAGCGCAAACCGTGGTGATAGAGATGAACAGAGGGGTGATGGAGTTTTTAATCTCCCGAAAAATGCTGGCAAGCGAGCTTTCCCGTTGGCAGGATAAAAAGGTTTATCTCGTACCCCACCGCACCTACCACCAAGAATGCTTTACGGTTGCGGCGTATAAAGCGGGGGAGAGGGTAGACCTTCCCGAGGATGCGCAGCTTTTAAATTACGAATAGTTTAAAAACCGAGGCAACGCCTCGGTTTTTTTGCGTCCATAGGGTATAGGATGCAAGCAGTTTCTATAAAAAGGCTTTCAGTTTCCTTTCAAAGCCCTCCTCCAAAGAGATTAGCTCCTTCAACAGCGAATCCACCTCGCTGTCTAAAAGCCCTCGGCTGTCCGTCTGCGTTTTTTTGAGCGAGGTAATGCCCATCACCGTGCCCTGAATCATCATATCGGCAATATGCTGCGTCGATTTATCGGTCATGGTATTCATTTTAATACTGCTCCACATCATCGCTTTTTTCAGCGGGTTAGGGTCTTTTAATTCCTGCCCGTTCTTTTTGGCAATCAGCGTAGCGGCGGCGCATATTTGTTCATACTCTTCGTGCTCACGCAAAATTTCCTCTTTGATGTTTTCGTCCTCTATTTCGGGCAGAATATCCGAAATGGACTGAATGGCAAGCTGGGTGTTGCGGTAAATTTCCGAAAGGGTTTCACTGTTCGATTTTTTATTCTCCATAAGATAATAACTCCTTACCCCAAAGTTTACACAAAATTTGAAATACTATGCAAAACTGCTTGACAATTCGCTTAAAAATATGTTAAATTATTCTCTGAGCCGATAGAAACGGGCAGCTAAGTACGAATTTTCGTCGCCTTGCTATTCTTCGAGACTGGAAAGAGGAGGTAAAATCGAATATGTACGCAATCATCGAAAACGGCAACAAGC
>JAFTRD010000132.1 GCA_017462425.1 Clostridia bacterium
AGCGGCGGCTTCGCCCAGCATTTCCGAGCAAAAAATAAACAAAAGAATAATAATTTCCAGCGTGGCGGGCAGTTCTATTGCAAACGCCTCTTCGACGAAAAAGGGGAGTAAAAATAACACCAGGGTTAAAACGCAGAAAAAAGCCGTTGCCCATTCGCCCCGCGCCAGGGCAAATATCAAGGCAACGACCACTAAAATCCGAAGAAACAGGTACAGCCAAAAGGTAGCCTTATGCTCCCTTGCCTGTCTATGCAGCCTCCGCCAAAGCGAGGGCTTTTTTTCTTTTTTTTCCTTCCGTTTCAACATTATTACGCAGTATCTGCATTCTTCTTGCGTATTATGCGAAAAAAGGGGGAGGAGGGGGAGCGCTACCGCTACCGCTTTATAAATCTTGCGGCGTAAAGGCTCAGCTTTCTTTGACAAAGCGAAGCGTATATTCCGTCGGCTCTTTCCGTCAATAAAAAGCACGCTTTTTGCGTACCCGTCAGTGCGTTTTCGTCACCTTTTCGCACCAACAAGGGCAAGACGCTCTCCTTGAGCAAGGCAAGCGTTTCGCCTGCGGTTTCCTCGTTTAGCGCCAGTACGTTGCAATATAATTTTTCCTCTAAGAAAGCCTTGGTATCCCGCTTGGTAATCCCCAGCGCATTGACAAGTAAAATGCGCCGAATCCGCGCGGCGGTGTACCGTCTGGAGGTCGCCTCCCGTATCACTTCCTCCGCCGTAAAATATTCCTTCGCTAAATTTTTCAATCGGTTTTCCAGTCCTTCGCCGCAGTCGGGCGCAAGGGCAATCTCTTCTGAGGCACGGTTCAAAATTGCGTAATGCTCTATCCCGTCCAGCCGCAAAAAGCTCTCTTTCGTCAATGCCAGCGCTAAATCCCGTAAAACGTAATCGGGTAGGTTGTTTTTGAGACCGGGGTTAAAACCGAGGTCGGGGTTGAGGTCGGGGTCAGAGATGGTGTTGGGGTTGGTGGTAAGGGCGGTAAGGTTGTCTTTTAAAATCTCTTTACGTATTGCCGAGGCGGAGGAGTAATTTTTTGTTAGAGTTTCCTCGTTGTAATCCGAGCCTATCCGACGCAGGGGCAAAATGCGTATATCGGAGCGCA
Source organism: Clostridia bacterium (assembly GCA_017462425.1). The sequence continues at coordinate 1,106 of JAFTRD010000132.1, forward strand.
GGCGTAAAACGGCTTTGGTATATTCCAAGGCTAAAATATTGTTAGGGGAAGAAAAGAGCCGTTCGTCTACGTCGGGGCATACTTTTTTAAGGGCGATACATCTGGCGCGCGCAAACGATTCGCCTGTGTCCAGCGCCGCCGTCAACGCCGCTTTAAACTCCGTTGGCTCGTTTAATAATACCTTTGCAAGGTTTAAAAAATCCGAGGCTTCTCCGCACTCGCAGCCAAACGCCAAAACGCTTACGGCGGGAATAGCCGCCAACGTTTTCACAGCGCCCAGGGCAAACGTTTCTGCGGAGGATACGGCAAAGGGGAGGGGCAGCTCTATCACGCAATCGGCGCCGGCGTATACGGCGTGCGCAGCACGGGTATGCTTGTCTAAAATTGCCGCCTCGCCTCGCTGAACGAAATTTCCGCTCATGATACAGAGTATTTTATCGCACCCGCTTTGTTTTTTTATTTCCTCCAGCTGGTAGCGGTGTCCGTTATGAAAGGGGTTGTATTCACAGATAACGGCGCAAATTTTTATCTTTGTTTTCGCTATGTTTTGTTTCATAATTACTTTACAATTAAAAAATACAGTAGTATAATAGGAATGTTGGTTTATACATAGTATAACATCTTTTTTTTGACAAGTAAAGAAAAAATTTAAATTGGAATAAAAACGCAGGAGGATTTTAAAACATGGCGCATTTATTACAACAAATCAAGGACAGAGCAAAGGCGGCGGGCAAGACCATCGTACTTTGCGAGGGTGAAGATAAGCGTGTCGTAGAGGCGGCGGCGCAGGTTATCAAGGAAGGAATTGCAAAAATTGTACTCATCGGTACGGAAGAGGGCTGTAAAAGAGTTGCTCCCGACGCCGATTTAACGGGTGTTACCATTATTGACCCCGAAACGTCCGAAAAGACGGCGGAATACGCTAAATTGTTATACGAAATCAGAAAATCCAAGGGCATGACCGAGGAAGAAGCGCTCGTACAGACGAAGGACGGACCCATGTTCGGCGCGCTCATGCTCAAAGCCGGCGACGTAGACGGCTACGTATCGGGCGCTTGCCACTCCACGGCAAACACCCTCCGTCCCGGTTTACAGGTAATCAAAACGGCGCCCGGCACCAGACTGGTTTCCAGCTGCTTTTTGATGATTGCGCCCGAAGGCGGCAACGAGTTTGCGCCCGACGGTGCGTTAGTGTTCGGCGATTGCGCTTTAAGCATCTGCCCCACGGCGGAAGAGCTGAGCGATATTGCCGTATCCTCTGCGCAAACGGCGAAAGATATTGCCGGAATCGAGCCCAAAGTGGCAATGCTCTCCTTCTCCACCAAGGGCAGCGGTAACGATAAAAAGTTCTACGATACCGTCACCAAGGTACAGGAGGCAACGGCGTTGGCAAAGGCGAAAGCGCCCGATATGGATATAGACGGCGAGTTTCAGTTTGATGCGGCAATCGTGCCTAAGGTTGCGGCGATAAAAGCCAAGGATTCTTCGGTGGCAGGCAAGGCAAACGTATTCATCTTCCCCGACATCAACGCAGGCAACATCGGCTATAAAATTGCAGAACGTCTGGGCGGATTTATGGCGGTAGGTCCCATCTGTCAGGGCTTTGCAAAGCCTTTGAACGACCTATCCAGAGGCTGCGACACGACGGATATCGTGGCAACCGTAGCCATTACGGCGCTGCAGGCGAAATAAACGAAGAAGGGAGAATAAATAACAATATGAAAATACTGGTTATCAATGCGGGCAGCTCCTCGCTGAAATATCAACTGATCGACATGGAAACCGAGGCGGTTATCGCCAAGGGCGGCTGTGAAAGAATCGGTCTGGACGGCTCCAAGCTCACCCATAAGGCAAACGGCAAGGAAACGGAAATCGTATCCCCCCAGCCCACGCATAACGAATCCATTCAACTCGTATTAAAAGCGTTGACCGACCCCGAAATCGGCGTTATTCAAAGCATGGACGAAATTGACGCCGTGGGTCACAGAGTGGTGCATAGCGGCGAATCCTTCAATAAGACCGTGCTTGCAACAAAGGAAACTATGGTGGAGGTAGAAAAGCTGTCCGACCTTGCGCCCTTACATAACCCCGCCAACCTCATCGGCATCAAGGCTTGCCAGGAGCTGATGCCCGGCACCCCCATGGTCGCCGTGTTC
>JAFTRD010000133.1 GCA_017462425.1 Clostridia bacterium
ATAGCAATCTTCGATTGCGTAAATTGATTGATCGCCTTTGGCGATTAAGGCGCAAGGCATAGCCTTGCTTATAAGAGGCTTAATGGTTTAGGGGACAGTCGTCCCCTATAACCCCTACCAAAGGGTCATAAACCCTTTGGAATCCCACGTTGGGGGGGATTAACTCAAGCCGTAAATTTTACCGGTTTCGTCTAAATCGATATGCTCGGCGGAGGGGTGCTTGGAAAGACCGGGCATGAGCATAATTTTGCCCGCTACCGCTACGATAAAGCCTGCGCCGCCCTTTAAAATGACGTCACGTACCGTGATTTTAAAGCCCGTGGGGCGCGCGGTCAGTTTTTCGTCGTCCGATAAGGAGTACTGCGTTTTTGCAATGATGACGGGTAAAGCGCCAAAGCCCTTTGCCTCGATCGTCTTTATCTTTTCCAGCGCCTCGTCCGTGAAGTTTACGCCGTCTGCGCCGTAGACACGGGTGGCGACTGCGTTGATTTTTTCGGTTACGGGCATGTCCAAAGGATAGGAGTATTCCAGCTCGGAGGGAATTTCACACGCCTCCACTACCGCCTTGGCAAGCTCCTCGCCGCCTTCGCCGCCCTTTAAGAATACGTCGGTGAAGATAGCCTTTACGCCGTAACGCTCTACCTCGGAAATGACGTAGTCGGTTTCTGCCTTGGTATCGGTGAAGAAACGGTTCATGGCTACCACGACGGGCTTTTTATAGATATTCTGCATATTTTCGATATGCTTGAAGAGATTGGGCATACCGGCTTTGAGCGCCTCTAAATTCTCCTCGGAAAGCGTAGCTTTGTCTGCGCCGCCGTGCAGCTTTAACGCCTTTACCGTAGCCACCAGCACGATTGCCGAAGGCTGAATGCCTGCAATACGGCACTTGGTATCCAAAAACTTTTCTGCGCCGAGGTCTGCGCCGAAGCCCGCTTCGGTGACGGCGTAATCGGCAAGGCTCATTGCGCAGTACGTTGCCTGAATGGAGTTACAGCCGTGCGCAATGTTTGCAAACGGTCCGCCGTGCACGATGGCAGGCGTGCCCTCTAAGGTCTGTACGAGGTTGGGCTTCATTGCGTCCTTTAAAAGTACCGCCATAGAACCGACTGCGCCGGGGATTTGACGGGCGAATACGTATTCTCCGTCCGTATTCAGACCGACGATGATGTTACCCAAACGCTCCTTAAGGTCGGCAAGGTCTCTTGCAAGGCAGAGCACCGCCATAATTTCACTTGCCGCAGTAATGTCGAAATGATCGACTCTTTCCACCCCTCTGCCCTTCTGACCGACGGTGATATTGATTAAACTTCTGTCGTTCATGTCCATACAGCGGTGGAAATAGATGTTATCGAGGTCGATTTTCAGTTCGTTGCCACGGAAAATATGATTGTCTACGAGGGCGCATAAAAGATTGTTTGCCGCAGTAATGGCGTGCAGATCGCCCGTGAAATGCAAATTGATATCCGCCATGGGCACGACCTGCGCATAGCCGCCGCCGGCAGCGCCGCCCTTGATGCCGAATACGGGGCCTAAGGAGGGCTCTCTCAACGCAAGACATACGTTTTTACCGATACGCTTCATGCCGTCGGCAAGACCGATGGAAACGGTGGTCTTTCCCTCGCCCGAAGCGGTGGGGTTGATTGCCGTAACCAGAATCATTTTTGCCTTACGCTCGGTTTTTTTCAGGTTGATTTTCGCTTTGTATTTACCGTAAAGCTCCAAATCGTCCTCGGATAATCCAAGCTGGGTTGCCACTTCACGAATGTCTTTCAGTTTTGCGCTTTCCGCAATTTCGATATCGCTCAACATTTGTTCGTACCTCGTAAGTTTTTATTTTTATAGTTACTATTATACCTACATTTTGTAAAAATGTAAAGTTCTTACGCTTATTCTTTTGCGTTTGGGGATAGAATTTTTATACAAAAGGTCAAATGCGTTTGACTTATACGGTGAAAATATATATAATATTTTTCGGATAATAAAATTTCAAGGAGAAAATTACGATGGCAGACAAGAGAGCTGTTACCATGGAAAAACTGACCGCCCTGTGCAAAAACAGAGGCTTTATCTTCCCCGGAAGTGAAATTTACGGCGGACTTGCCAATACCTGGGACTACGGTCCTTTGGGCGTTGAGCTGAAAAATAACGTGAAAAAGGCTTGGTGGAAGAAATTTATTCAGGAAAACAATCTGAACACCGGCGTAGACTGCGCTATTTTGATGAATACCCAGACCTGGAAAGCCAGCGGTCACTTAGGCGGATTTTCCGACCCCTTAATGGACTGCAAGAGCTGTAAGGCCAGACACCGCGCGGATAACCTCGTGGAAGCCTACGTTGCCAAGCACGGCTTGGACGTAAAGGTGGAGAGCATGGACAACGAGGCTTTGGAGGCGTTTATTGCCGAAAAGAAAATCGTCTGCCCTATCTGCGGCAACGCCGATTTTACCTCTATCCGTAAGTTCAATTTAATGTTCAAGACCTTCCAGGGCGTAAACGAGGATACGGCGAATACCGTATATCTTCGTCCCGAAACGGCGCAGGGTATCTTCGTGAACTTCTTGAACGTACAGCGCGCTACCAGAATGAAAGTGCCTTTCGGTATCGGTCAGGTGGGTAAATCCTTCCGTAACGAAATTACGCCTGGTAACTTTACCTTCCGTACCCGTGAATTTGAGCAGATGGAATTGGAGTTCTTCTGCAAGCCCGGCACCGACCTCGAATGGTTTGCGTACTGGAAGCAGTTCTGTAAGGACTGGCTGCTCTCCCTGGGTATGAAGGAGGAAAACTTAAAACTGCGTGACCACTCCCCCGAGGAGCTGTGCTTCTATTCCAAGGCGACC
>JAFTRD010000134.1 GCA_017462425.1 Clostridia bacterium
GGCGATCAATAAACGCAACCAAAAAACAAAAAAAGTAGCCCCCTTGCGGCGTTCGTAAGGGGGAGTTTTTTTGCCTTCTTTATTCAATTGTGGAGGTTTCGTTCGTTGTCGTTCACCTTACCATTACTCCTATGCAGAAAACCCTTTTTCTGCTAACTTTCCCCGGAACGTTTTTTTAAACGATGGACCTCATAGCGAAGTAGTTCATTGGAATAGCCCTCCTTGGGAGATTTTGCGTGCAAGTATTCTTTTCATACCGAACCTCCTTTTAAAGTCGTTGTTCGTAAAAAATCTTACATCTCCTTTATGAATTTTATTTCTTTGAACTTCCTTGAACAGTATATAATATGTTCAAATCTTTCAAAAAGTGTTGCGCATTAACTTTTTGTATCTTCATTATAGCACATAAAAATGATTTGTCAATAGCTTTTTTAAAAAAAATTTAAAAAAATTTTTAAGCTGTTAAGAGGCGTCCGAAACGGTAACCTCAAACGAGGGGATAACCCTATCCAATATTACGTCTTTGTAGGCGCTGTGGTAGTTGCGTTCAAACTTTTGCAGTTTATCAAGCACTTCAAAAATATCGCACTTTACCGCGCGGCAGGTTTCAAAAACCGAGGCAAGGTTTTGCTCCAATATCTTTTCGGCTTCCTGTAATACTTCCTTCTTCACCTCGTTGGGGGTGGCAATTTCCTCTAACGAAAGGGGAAAATCGCAGTCGCTGTTTCGTGCCGTGGCTTTTATATTAACGTTTAAAAGGGGGCGGTTGTTGTCTATTCTAAAATCTATTTCAGCGCCCACGCCCGTTAAATAAAGGGCGTAAACCTTGTCCTCAAAGGGCACCTCCAAGGTCGCCTGTCGAATGGAGTTAATAGCAAGGTTCATGGCAAAGCTTTGTTCCTTATTTAAAATTCCCACCCGTTTTCCTTCAAAAAATACCGCCGTTTGCGAGGCGTCAAACACCTTCTGCTGTTCTTGTCCGCCCCCCGATTTTTGCGAGGAGGATTGCGAACCCTGTACGGGAACGGCAGCGCCGTAGGACGGCGCAAAGGATTGCTGTCCGCCGCCGCTTCCGCCTCCTCCGCCATCGCTGTTTTGTCCTTCGGACTGGGGAATTTGGCGCACGTAGGGCATATATCCGCTCTTATGCTCGGCGTAATATCCGATAGAAAAATCCTTTAAATTAATAGTGGAAATATTCCCTGCCTGCTTTGCCTCGGTGGCGAGAATTTTTTGCAATGCAAAAGCGGTCATGTTGTCGGTGGGGACCTTTGCGTTCAATAAATCCTCCGCCTTTCCTTCGCAAGTGGCTAAAAGGCAGTTGTCCGAGATATATTCGTCCCGAAGGAAAAACCCCAAACAATCCAAAACGTTATCCTTTACGGTATCCTCGCCCAGCAGGATAAGGTCGCAAAAAATAAGTTTTGGAAACCAGCCCGTCTTGGTGTTTATCTCTTTAAACGCCTGCGCCACCGTTTCGCCCTCGCCCGAAATTGCCACTGCCGAGGTAGCGCCGCCGCTCTTGGATGCTTGCGGAACGGCAATCTGTACGGTTACGTTAAAGTTGCCCGTTTCATTTTTATCCACGCCTGCCGCCAGAATAATGGCGGTCTTTTGAATATCAATCAACCCAAAATCGTTGGTAAAGAATAGGGTAAACAGGAAAAAGATACTAATTAAAATCAGTTTTTCGCCCCAGAATCGTGGGCGGAGGAATTTATTTATTTTCATCGCTTTTCACTCCCTTCTCCCTTCTTTTTTTTGAGCGCAAACAGCGGACAAAGCAGGGGAATAATATTTGCAAACAGTAAAAAAACGGGGAACAGATATTCGTTAAAGATTCGCTCCAAGGCGGGAAAACTTTCCGTCGTAAGAATAATAACGACCAAAAGCGCTGCGTTTACGATCAAAGAAAATAAATACAGCTTATCCGAGCGGAAGGTCTTTGCCAGCGCCTGTACGCTCAGCTGCACGGGTACGACGAGCGCAAATAACTGTACTAAGGATAGAATATAAATGAACAGATAGTCAATTCTACCCAGCGTCTTTAAAGCGTTATAATATCGGGCAATCTTTGCCACGGCAAACGCTTCGTTGAGCGCCACCGTGGAGAAAATGGCGTAAAATATAGCGAGGAACAATAGTACGACGAGCGAGCCAAAGGCGTAGGATAGAGAAGTCTTGGTTAAAAAATGCTTTTCTATTTTTACGTTTCCCATCAGCAAAAGCAGCCACGCCGCATCCGAGCACCAGCTCAAAATGCCGGCAGCGCCCTTTAAAATTTGCGGAATTGCCGTAGAGCCAACGGGTAAAAGCGAGGTGAAATCGGCGCTCGCCGTCGCCATAAACAGCAGAACGGGTAAGGAAATTAAGAACAACGGCATACTGATATCCGCCGCTCGCCCCGAGCTTTGCAGTCCTTTGGATGCGGCGTACGCAGAAAAGAAGAAAAAGGGCAGAAAAATGATTAGCGAGGGCAGGGTGTCGTACATAACGTACTCTATATACAGCTTATGCTCGGCGAGGGGAAGTATCGCCGAAAAGATAAAGTACAGCGCCAGAACGAAATAACATATCCTTGCCGTCCATTCCCCAAACCGTCCCTGAATCAGCTCGTACAGCGTGGCTTGCTTTTTTTGCATCAGCCATAACAGGGCAAAAATTGCGCCGCCCTGTAAAAGCAAGGTAATCAGCGCAGAAATCAGCAGGTCGTTTTCCGCATACCTTGCCAATACGGAGGGGAGTAAAATGATTTTATTCACCGGCAGAAAAAACGCCAGAATAAAACACAGCTGTCGGGTGCTTACGGTATTACTTTTCATCTTTTAACCTCGTCTTATTTTCTCCCCGAAGGAGCAATGGCCGCTGTGGTAGCTGCCTCATATTGTATTTCAAAAGCCCGTCCTTTAAATCCCGTTTCACCATGGGCGAGAAAGGCGCTAAAAGGGGCGAGCCGTAGCTTTCCGAGGAGAACAGGTAGTACAAGATAAAGGCGGTTACCAGCACGATTCCGTACGTCCCCACGCTCCCTGCGGTCAACAACATAAGCATACGTATCACCGAAGTTGTTTCCACCAAGTTGGGAACGGTATACAGGCAAATGCCCGATAGCGCA
>JAFTRD010000135.1 GCA_017462425.1 Clostridia bacterium
AGAACGCATAGGAGAATTTTTTAAGGAAGAATTATGAAAATACAGTATTTGGGACATTCCTGTTTCGTCTTGACGGAGAGCACGGGCACTACCGTCATCACCGATCCTTATAACAGCATCGGTTTTAAACTGCCCAAAGCCTCCGCCTCGGTGGTCACGGTTTCGCACCAACATTACGACCATAATAACGTTGCGGCAGTAGAGGGCAAGCCTCTCGTCATTGACAAGGAAGGTTCTCATTCTCTCGACGGCGTAGATATTACGGGCATCAAGAGCTTTCACGATGATGAAGGCGGCACTCTGCGTGGAGAAAATCTGATTTTTAAATTCCGTATGGACGGGTTGGACGTTTGCCACCTCGGCGACATCGGTGAAATGTGTACGGCAGAGCTTTTGGAGCAAATTCTGCCCATAGACGTACTTTTAATTCCCGTCGGCGGAAAATACACCATCAACAGCGAGCAGGCGAAGGAATACGTAGACAGAATCATGCCCGAAATCGTAATCCCCATGCACTATAAAATTAAAGGTCTGAAGATGGACATCAGCAAACCGGACGATTTTTTGGATTTGTTCGAGGATGAAGAAGTAGAATATTGCGAGGATAACACCTTGGAGTTCTTCCGTGACGATTTAACGGGCGAACAGACCAAAGTGATTATGATGGAGCGTTTTAAACACTGATGGGAATTGAACTTTTAAAAAAGGCGTATAGCGATTATTTGAATACGCTGAATATTCACGTTCTTCGCAACGTGGCGCGCCACGTGGGGGTGTATAAGCCCACGGAGGGCAAGAAGGATGGGCTTATCGAGAGAACTATATCCGTTCTCATCGGTACGGTAGCCCCCGTTCCGCCGTCCAAATTGGGCGCGCCGCTGAAAGAGGATACGCTCGATCCCAAATATATGCGGGAATTGGAGCGTATACGGGAGGAGTATATGCTGACGACCGGTCAATCTGATTCCTTCCAAAACGTTTTAGGCGTGCGCAGCGAAGAGAAAAAGGCGGACGAATACTCTCAACCGCTCTATATGGGCGTTTTGGAGCTACTGCCCAACGGCTGCGGCTATTTACGAGTGGAAAACTGTCAGCCTACGGACGGGAAAGACGTATTCATATCTTCCCAAAACGTGCGTGCGTGAAGCTTAAAAGAGGGCGATTCCGTCGTTGGTCACGCCACTTGGCAAAGCGGGAACAACAATCCCACCCTCGTAAAAGTGTTATCCGTCAACGCCGCCATGCAATATCAGAGCCGTAAGAATTTTGAAGATTTTTCCGCCAGTTACCCGGAGGAAAAAATATCGCTTTCGGCAAGTAGCAATCAACCTTCTCTGCGCTATCTCGATCTTTTTTCGCCCATCGGCAAGGGGCAAAGGGTACTCGTTTCAGCGCCGCCTTGCACGGGCGCTACTACGCTTTTAAAAGATATTGCGCTCTCCGTACAAGCCAAAATAGACCAGGGTGAAAATTTACACCTGTTAGCCCTTCTCATAGCCGAACGTCCCGAGGAGGTAACCGAATTTTGCCGTACCGTTTCCGAAGAGGTGGTATATACCACCTTCGATCAGGAAGCGCAGGAGCATCTGCGTGCGGCAAGACTGGTATTTTCCAGAGCCAAACGCCTGGCGGAAATGGGCGAGGACGTAGTGTTGCTTTTAGACTCGCTCACCCGATTGACCCTTGCGGCAGACGCCTGCGCGCCTACGGGTAAAACGCTTCCCTGTGGCTTAGAGATAGGGGCGTTTCAGTTCCCCCGTACCTGCCTTTCTCAGGCGAGAAAACTCAAGGGCGGCGGCAGTATTACCGTCATCGCCACCGTGGCTTGCGGTGCGGGTAACGAGGTTGAGCAGGTAATTTGCAGTGAGTTTGAAAAAATCTGTAACGGCTTTATTTCACTCAGCGCTACGTTGTCGGCAAAACGCATATTCCCTGCCATCGACGTTAAAAACAGCTATACTCGCCGTGCGGAAGTCTTGCTTACGCCCGAAGAGGCGGAATGCGCCGCTTACGTTCGGCAAAATTTACTGGACGATAACGGCGAGGTCTTACACGAGCTTATAGATCAAACGCCGGACAACGCTACGTTGATAAAGAAAATTTTAAATAAGTAAAAAAATATCCGCCCTGTATTTTGAGGACGGATATTTTTCTTGTTTGTCAATGAATTATTGCATTATTGGATATATTCTACAACGGTTACGTCATTGAAGGGTTTTTCCCGTTTTTCGGGTTCGATAAAGGCGTATCCTACGGCGGCGGAGGCAAGGGGGGTAAATCCTTCGGGAATATTCAATTCCCGTAGCAACGCCTCGTTTTTGCTTAAAAAAGGACAAATTCCTGTAATCTATAAATTTGCTAAGCCTAAATCGGTTGCGGCAAGGAGCATATGGTCAACCAAGCACGCTACGTTTTGGTTTGCCAAAGCCTCGTTTTCGGTAGAGGAAGATACCAAAATCAACGTGGGCACGTTGTGTAAAGGGCTTACGCTCGGATCTCTTCTGCATTCTCTGTCTATGCGAGCCAACAAAGCCTTATTCTGAATAACGGTAATCTTCAATTCAGAAAACTTCTTCATGCCCACGGGCGCATATAACGCCGCCTGAACAATCTTCTTTACGTCTTCGTTTGATATTTGTCTATCGGTAAAATCTCTCGTGGATTTTCTAAGTTTCATTGCTTCCGTCGTCTGCATCGTTTTATACCTGTTCCTTAATATTTACTTTTTCCAACGCATTGTCTTTTTTGCACAACATCTTCAAGAAAAGCGGAGCGAGGAAGGAGGAAACGATAATAATCACGCAAATGTAGCTTAAAACGTCGTTGCTTACCAATCCGCTGTCAATGCCTTTCTGGGCGCATACCAATACAACCTCGGCTCGAACCATCATACCCAACCCTATTTTCGTAGAGTCGCTCAAAGAGTATTTGCATAATAATCCGCCTGCGCCGCAACCTATCAATTTACCAGCCATGGCGGCAAGCACGTAGCAAAGCCCGAACGCAAGCCATATTCCTCCGAACGAACCGAAGTTGATGTTTGAAATACCGATATTTGCGAAGAAGATGGGGGTGAAGAGCATATAGCTCATGTTGTCAACCTTTTGTTCCTCGTAATCCGTTTCTTCCATACCGCAGAGCAGTAACCCTGCAATATATGCGCCCGTAATATCCGCTACCCCGAAAAACTTCTCCGCAACGTATGCGTAGGCAAAGCCAAGCGCTACGGCAAAAATAGGGTTTCGTCTGTGGTGTGCGTATTTATGTCCCAACCACTGGAACAGCTTTCTTACAAGCAAGCCCAAGCCCACGGCAAAGGCGAAGAACAGTACAATCTTAATGCAAACCAGCATAGCGCCGGGCTCGAACCAAGTACCCATGAAACCGTTTCCGGCGCCGGCAGTATCGTTTAAGCCCGTGAGCACGGATAAAATGACAATGCCTATAATATCGTCGATAACGGCGGCGGAAATAATTGCCGTGCCGAAAGGGGTGTTCAGCTTTCCAAGCTCCTTTAAGGTAGCAACGGTAATAGAAACCGAGGTTGCCGTTAAAATTGCGCCGTAGAAGAAATCGGAGAGAAGATTCACTTCTCCTATTACGCCTCCGTCGCCGCCTAAAATTAAATTTATATCGGTAAAATAATCAAAGAGGAAAGCCACCAAAAATCCGAGTAGCATGGGTAAAATTACGCCTAAAGAGGTAATTACCATAGCGGACGTGCCCGTAGCTTTAATCTGTTTTAAATCGGTGCTCATGCCGGCGGAGAACATAATAAGCACTACGCCTATTTTTGCTAAAAACTGATAGCCTTCTTTTACAAAATCGTTAAAGAATATTTCGTAAACGGCATTGCCCGGCTCCACGCCCGGAACGTACTGGATAAGGCTGATTAAAATACCCGCAAACAGCATGCCGATCACCGCAGGCATGCCTATCTTCTGTGCGCCCAACCCCAGCAGTTTTGAGAGGAATAGAATGAGCGCAAGAGGAAGCAAAAGTTCGTATACTTCCATGATGTAAAATAACCTCCGAAGAGAAAAATACTGTACAAAATAAAAAAAAATGAGAAAAGAAAGAA
>JAFTRD010000136.1 GCA_017462425.1 Clostridia bacterium
TAAATATACGCTTACGTCGCAAACGTAATCTTTGAGCTGCTTGCCGTACGTTTCAAAATACTCTATCATCGCCTCAGTGGTAACGGGGTCGGAGTTATAGCCGTTTACAACGCTTAAATTTTTCCATTCCACGATATCGGGTAAGCGCTTATATAAAAGCTCGGTATTCAAAAGCTCGCCCATACGGAACGCCTTTTTCATATATTTATCGGCGTAGACGGGCGCAATGCCACGACGGGTAGAGCCGAACTTTTTACCCGCCAAACGATCCTCTTCCAAACAGTCCTGCAAAACGTTATAAGGCATGGTAATTACCGCTTTGTCGCTGATTTTTAAGTTTTCGGGAGTAATTTTAATGCCCTGCGCTTTTAATCTGCCCATCTCTTCGCAGAGGTGCTTGATGTCAATGACCATACCGTTGCCCATAACTTTGACTACGTCTTCACGTAAAATACCCGAAGGGAGTAAATTGAGAATAAATTTACCCTTATCGTTGATGACGGTATGCCCTGCATTGTTGCCGCCCTGATAACGGCAGACGATATCAAAATCGGAGGAAAGTAGGTCTACCATTCTGCCCTTGCCTTCGTCACCCCAGTTAATGCCGCAAATAGATGTTAACATAAAACGATTACTCCTTTTTAACCGTACGGCTTGCGCCGTAGGGTAATTTAACAATACAGAAGCATTATAGTATAAACTGCCCTATTTGTCAAGCAACGCTATTCCGCTTTTGTATTTTTATATATAAATTTTTATATATAAACCAAAAAGAACGAACCCTGCTTGTCTTGCGGAGTCCGTTCTTGAGATACGAAAATATTAAATTCTTGCCACGCCGGTTTTTCTTGCCGCTTCGGCTACCGCTTTGGCTACCGTTGCGCCGATACGCTTATCGAAGGCGTAAGGTAAAATATAATCTGCGTTCAGCTCCTCGTCGGAAACGAGGCTTGCAATTGCTTGCGCCGCAGCAATTTTCATTTCTTCGTTGATTTCTTTGGCTCTTACGTCCAAAGCGCCTCTAAAAATTCCGGGGAAGGCTAAAACGTTGTTGATCTGGTTGGGGAAGTCGCTTCTACCCGTACCCACTGCTGCCGCGCCTGCCGCTTTGGCAAGGTCGGGCATGATTTCCGGAACGGGGTTGGACATGGGCAGAACGATGGCGTTTTCGTTCATGCTACGTACCATATCCTGACTGACGATGCCGGGAGCGGATACGCCGATGAAAATATCGGTACCCTTCATAGCGGCGGCAAGGTCACCCGTTCTTTTTGCCTTATTGGTAATTTTTGCAATCTCTTCGTTGCCCGCAGGCTCGTTTACTCCCTCGCAGATGATGCCCTTACGGTTGACGATATACACGTCCTTTGCGCCCATGCTCAATAAAAGCTTAGCGATTGCCGTACCTGCTGCGCCTGCGCCCGAGAAGGAAATAGTGCAATCCTCCATTTTTTTACCGACGAGCTTTAAAGCGTTGATGAGCGCCGCCGCAACCACGACTGCCGTGCCGTGCTGGTCGTCGTGGAAGATGGGAATGTCGGTACATTCTTTGAGCTTTTTCTCAATTTCAAAGCAACGGGGTGCTGAAATATCTTCCAAATTGACACCGCCGAAGCTGCCGGAAAGCAGTCGAATGGTGTTGACGATATCGTCTACGTCCTGCTCTTTACGCAGAGCGGAATGGCGTCTACGCCGCCGAATGCCTTGAACAGCACGCATTTACCCTCCATGACGGGCATGCCTGCCTCGGGACCGATGTCACCAAGTCCCAAAACCGCCGTGCCGTCCGTAACTACGGCTACCGTGTTCCAACGGCGGGTAAGTTCGTAAGATTTATTGATATCCTTTTGAATCTCCAGACAGGGCTGAGCTACGCCGGGCGTGTAGGCGAGGGACAAATCGTCCTTATTTTCAATGGGCGTTCTGACCTTGATTTCCAGCTTGCCTTGCCACTGCTCGTGTCTTTTTAAAGATTCTTCCATGTAGTTCATAATACGTTTACCTCTGTATTTTTTCGTTCCTTAATACTGTAACATATTTTCGCTTATTTTTCAATCGTTTGACGGCCGATACAAGAAACTTGTTTTCCAAAAATTAAGGAAACACGGGCACGACGGTTGCCGTTACCCTATTACCGTTGATGACCAGATAACCGTAGCTTGGATTGGAGGAATACGGCTTTATATTTCCGGGATTCATCACGGTTAAATCGCCATCCTTTTCCACTGACGCTACGTGCGTATGCCCGTACAACGCTACGTTGCAGCTACGGCTTAACGCCTCTTTTTTGAGTTCATCCAAGGAGGCTTTTACACCGTAACGATGACCGTGTGCGCAAAATAATTTACAGTTTTCTATCTCTATTTCCCATTCGTTTTGAGAAAAGGAGGTGGAAAAATCGCAATTCCCCTGACAGACGAACGTCTTTTTCGGGAACGCCGAATAAATTTCCGACATATCCCTGTTCCCGTCGCCCAAATGAATAATATAATCGTTTTCCGCCAGTATCGGATATAATTTTTCTATCATCTGACGGTTTCCGTGCGTATCGGAAATAACCACCACGGTTTTCATTTACAACTCGCCCCCCAACACCTCTTTTAACTGCATTAAAGCACGGTAACGGTGGGAAACGCCGTTTTTTTCTTCCGCCGTAGCAAGACCGAAGGATTTTTTTAAGTCGTCACTGAAAAAGATGGGATCGTAACCGAATCCGCCCGTACCCTCTTCCTCGTTCAAAATTTTACCGTACGTTCTGCCGCTGACGAGAATCGGCTCTTTATTTGGCGCAACCAACGCAAGAGCGCACTCGAAATACGCCGATTTATCAGTCTTTTCCTGTAAATTTTTCAAAAGCAGGGCACGGTTCGCCCTATCGTTGCCGTGTTCGCCTGCATAACGTGCGCTGTAAACGCCGGGAGCGCCGTTTAAAGCCTCTACGCAAAGTCCGCTGTCGTCGGCAATGACGGGCATATTTAACGCTTTACACGCCGCTTTCGCCTTAATTACGGCGTTTTCGGAAAAGGTGAGACCCGTTTCCGCCACGTCCACGTTAAACCCCGCCTCTTTTTGCGAGATAACGTGATATTCTGGGAATATTTCGGATATTTCCCTCAATTTATGCAAATTGCCCGTGGCAACGACCAAAGTCTTTTTGGAATTTTCCATTCATGCTCCTTATTATTATTCTTCTTCTACGTTAATATCCGTAAAATTAAACTTTGTAACGTCAAATAAGCCCGTATCGAGAA
>JAFTRD010000137.1 GCA_017462425.1 Clostridia bacterium
GAGAGTGGTAAGCTCCTCCGGCTCGGATTCCTATTCGGTAATGGCGGCGGCGCTCTGCTCGTTGAAAGGCCCCAAGCACGGCGGCGCAAATATCCGTGTGGCGCAGATGATGCGAGATATTAAAAAGCACGTAAAAGACACCGATGACGAAACGGAATTAGAGGCGTATCTGGAAAAGATTTTAGACAAACAAGCCTTCAACAAAACGGGTTTGATTTACGGCATGGGTCACGCCGTGTACTCACTTTCCGACCCCCGTGCCGAAGTTTTCCAGTCCTTCGTGGAACAGTTAGCCGAGGAAAAGGGTCGGGCAAAGGACTACCGCCTGTATACCTCCGTGGAACGTTTAGCGAAGAAGCTCATTGCCAAAAAACGCCGCATTTATAAGGGCGTAAGCGCCAACGTAGACTTCTATTCAGGGTTTGTGTACAGCATGCTGAACATTCCCGACGAACTGTTTACCCCCATCTTCGCCATGGCAAGAGTGGTTGGCTGGAGCGCGCACCGCTTGGAGGAGCTGGTGAACGTGGATAAAATTATCCGCCCTGCCTACGTAGCCATCGGCGAACGCCAGACTTACGTTCCCTTGAATGAAAGAAAATAAGCAGGCGTCGCTTGCGTAATACCGCCGAAGCGGTTAAAAAAACGAATAAACGGTTGCAACTTTTTGTTACAACCGTTTTATTTTCTTATTCTATGTTATAAATCAAATGCAATTGCCGTTAGATCGTCGTCGAACGAGCCGCAGAACACCTTTAACGCCGTTTGCAAGCGTTCGATAAACTGCTTTGCCGACTTGGATTGCAGTAAAATATTTTCCACCCGCTCGATACCGAACTGCTCGCCCTCGGGATTTCTGCTTTCGGTAACGCCGTCCGTCAAAAGCACTAAAATATCCTGCGGTACATATTCCAAGCGTCCGTCCTCGTAATGAAATCCGTCAAACCAGTTGGAAACGGGCGGCGCCGACATTTCTATTTCGCTTACGTTTTCACCGCTCTTCAATAAAATGGGCGCATTGTGCCCCGCAATACAAAAATGAATCTCTTTCGCATCGGAATCAATCCGTACCGCTGCCAAGGTGATATACGCCTTTTCGTCCTGATTCAGCTCACGGAATTTATCGTTCAAACGCATAATCGCCTTTGCGGGCGAAGGCTCGCTTCTGTCAAACCCCGCCTTGACGAAGGAGGAAAGTATCCCTGCGGCAATCCCTTTGCCAGATACGTCGGCAAGCATACCGAAGGTATTTTTTGCGCCGTTGGAAACCACTTCGTATACGTCGGGTAAATCCCCTCCGATCTCACGGCAGGGAATATACATATAAGAATAGGGTACGCCCGCCGCCTCTTTTCCGACGGGTAATAACCGCTGCTGCATATTATGGGCGCTGGTAAGCTCTTTTTTCAGCTCCTCCTCGTATACGCTTTCGACGATTCCCAGACAGTACTTTTTATCCAGCGCTACGGCGTGCATACGCAAGGAAACTTCCCGTATTTCTCCGCCCGTGCATACGGAAAGGTTCACGTCCCCCACTTGCGCTTTGGCGGCAGTAAACACGCTTTGAGCCAGCGCCTTCAAGCCAACGGTATTGGAGGGAAGGGAAAATATCTTTTTCATCTGCCCGGGGGTAGCGGAGGAAAAATAACGGCGGAAGGCGGCATTGGTAAAACGCACCCTACCTTTTACGTCAAAGACGATGACCGCCGTCGGAACGGTATGTAATATTTTTTTATAAAACGAGGAAAAAAACAACATAGTCTCCCATTTTTATTCCGCTTTAACGCTCACAATAATTTTTTTCTTTTATCGGTATATTTTCAGCCCGTGCATGATTTTTGCGTCCAATACACGGCAATTTTCGTATAATTCTCCGTCCAGCTGAATGGTGCTTGCAGAATCGGGCAAAATTTCCGCCGCTTCACAGTAAAAATGCTGCGTTTCGGGGAAAGACAGAATTTTTCCTCTCATTAACGAAATAAACGCCCGAATGATTCCGAAAAAGCCCAGTTGCCGTACCAACACCACTTCCAGCTTTCCGTCTGCCACCTCGGCGCCGGGACAAATGCGGATACCGCCGCCGAACTGCGAACCGTTGCACACGGCAACGAACAATGCCTTTTCTGTGTACACCTTACCGTTCACCGACAGGCGCACCTGCTGTCCCTTGAAGGTGAACATGGTGGAAATAAGACTCCACAGATACTTGATTTTCCCTTTCATATTCCCACGGGATACCCGTTCCAAAACCGCTACGTCCATACCCATACCGCCTACGTTCAGACAACGTCTGCCCGAAAAATCGATATAATCGGTGGGCTTGGCGTCCCCCCTTAACACCGCTGCCATGGCGCTGTCGGGATCGAACGAAATTCCCACGCCGGAGCAAAAATCGTTTCCCGTACCGGCAGGAATGATTGCAATGCGTACTTTTTGCGGGTCGGTAATGCCGTTTAATACTTCGTGTACGGTACCGTCACCGCCGATAATAATCAACTCTTCTACCGTCTTGCTGAGCGTTTCGGCAAGCCCCTTGGCGTGACCCTTGGTAATGGTTTCGTGTATCTCAAATTCCTTCCCCGCCTGCGTTAAACGTTTGCAGACTTTATCCAGAACGGGTTTTGCTTTACCGCTTTTTGCAGTGGGATTGAAAATGATATGATATTTCATATCCGACTCCTTTTTGATAGGATAACTGTATTTATCTTTCAATACGCCACCAGTATACTACATTTTTAAAGGAATTGCAATTTATTTTTTAATTTGCTATACTGTATTTGTAAAAAATTTTTAAAAACAGGCAGGCATATGCCGCATTTAAATGGTATACTGTTTGAAAAAAGGAGTTTTTAACGTATGGAACCTTTACTTATCGCTAATATTGCGCTTTCCGTTCTCGCTCTTTTAGGTGTAACGGTACTTCTCTTGAGAAAGCCGTCCAAAACGGAAAACACCGTAGACCAAGCGAAAATGCAGGAGCTCGGCGAAAAAATAGACAAGCTGGGCAACGTGGTGGATTACACCAACCGCCGTGTAAACGAGCTGAACGACAGAACCGAATACCGTTTAAACCTCATTCAAAAGCAGCTTTCCGACGATATAAAATTTATGTCGCAAGCCAACGCGCAGAATTTAGAAGTTATTCGCCGCACGGTAGACGAAAAGCTATCCGCCACCTTGGAAGGGAAGCTGGGCGAAAGTTACTCTTTAATCAACGAACGCTTGGAGGCAGTGTATAAAGGCTTGGGCGAGGTGCGAGGCTTAGCGTCCAGCGTGGGGGATATTAAAAAAGTATTCACCAACGTAAAGCTAAGAGGCACGTGGGGCGAAACGCAGCTGGACGCCCTGCTGTCGCAGATGCTCTCCCCCGAACAGTACGAGGCAAGCGTGAAGCTGAATCCCCTTTCGGGTTATCTCGTCGATTTTGCCGTGAAAATCCCCTCCAAAGACGAGGAGACGGTATGGCTGCCCATTGACAGCAAGTTCCCCGTGGAGGAATACGAGCGTCTGATAAACGCCGCCGACGCCTGTGATAAGGCGGCGGAAGAGCGCGCGCTTAAAAATTTGGAGCGCGCAGTAAAATTACAGGCGGAGAGTATTTCTGAAAAGTATATTCAGCCACCGTTCACCACCGATTTTGCCATTATGTACCTACCCTTAGAAGGGCTGTACGCCGAGCTTTTAAAAATGCCGGCTTTGAGCGAATTTTTATACCGCAAGCGCATTATGGCGTGCGGTCCGACCAATTTGGGCGCGCTCCTTTCCACCGTGCAGACGGGCTTTAAGACGGCGGCAATTGAAAAACGCTCGGGCGAGCTTTGGCAGATGCTGACGACGTTTAAATACGAATTTTCAAAGTTTTCCGATTTATTGCAAAAGACGCAGAAGAAATTACAGGAGGCGCAGGATTCCATTGACTCTGCCGCCAAAAAGACACGCACCATTACCCGTAAGCTAAGCGCCGTGGACGGACTGGACAGCCCTAATTTCCCATCGATTGAGGACGGGGAGTAAAAATCCTTGCTTTTTTTAAGATAACGCAGTATAATAACGGTATGATGAAAATTACGAAAAAAGAAAACGAAATTTTATTCCCCCAAAGCGCAGAATTTGAAATGCAGGAAAACACCGTGCAGGGCGCGCGGATCGGCAAAAAAGATAACGCTTTGTATATCGTCAGCCCCCGCCGCTATAAACTTTTTACGGACGGCACGGACTTCGTAAAAATTTTGGAGGGCAACGGATTTTTTAAATGGAAGCGTGGCGAAACCAAGTTTTCCGCAGGCGACTGCTTTGAAATATCCGAAGTGGGCGAATACGAAATAAACGGCAACGGCACGTATATCGTCGTAAGAAATTAAACGCATATGTGAAAAGGCGCAACCAACACCAACACGGTTACGCATTTTTTTGTTACCAACAATTATTTAGCGGGGAAAAATTCGTTGTAAATAGCCTTGATTGCCTTGTTGCAGTCCTCGTCTGCCACGCCAACGATGATGTTCAGCTCGGAAGAACCTTGGTCGATCATGCGAACGTTGATGTTTGCGTCGGAGAGCGCCTTGAACAGTCTGCCAGACGTGCCGATGCTGGAGGACATGCCGTGCCCTACCGTGGCAATTAAAGCGATGTTGTTATACACACGGACGTGGTCGGGATTGACCGCCTGCTCGATTTCGGTGAGCAATCTGTCCAGCATACCCAGCTTTAAAACGCTGCTGTCAATGACCAAGGACATGGTATCAATACCCGAGGGCATATGCTCAAAAGAGATATGATCCTTTTCCAAAACGGATAAAATTTTTCTGGTGAATCCGATTTCGGAGTTCATCATGGATTTTTCGATATGGATAACCGTAAAGTTCTTCTTGCCTGCAATACCCGTTACGATGTTGCCCGTGTACTGATATTTGGTAATGGGAACGATCATCGTGCCCTCGTCCTCGGGACGGAAGGTATTTTTAATGTTGATGGGAATGTTTGCGCTCTTTACGGGGAAGATGGATTCGCTGTGCAATACGTTTGCTCCCATGTAGGAAAGCTCTCTCAGCTCCTTGTAAGAGAGTACTTTTATCCCCTGCGGATGGTCTACGATACGGGGGTCGCAAGCCAAAAATCCGCTTACGTCCGTCCAATTTTCGTACACGTCGGCTAAAACCGCGCGCGCAACGATTGCGCCGGAAATATCGCTGCCGCCACGGGAGAAGGTTTTAACCTTGCCGTTGCGACCGGCGCCGTAGAACCCGCCTACCACCGCATAGGGCTTGTCGGCAAGCGCTTTGGATACGAGAGCGTAGCTCTCCTCTGCCGCAAGCGTGCCGTCGTCGTTGAACAGAACCACGTCCTGCGCGTCTACGAAGGGAACGCCCAACGTCTCTGCCATGACCACGCCGCTTAAATATTCGCCACGGGAGGCGGAAAATTCGGCGCTGTTTTCTTCACAGATGCGTTTTTCCGTTTCGTCCAATACGGTGGAAATATCCGTCTTGACGCCAAGCTCTTTGGCAATATTTTCAAAGCGTTCACGAATTTTTGCAAACGCCGCCTTGCAAGCGCCCGTTTCCTCTACTTCCTGCTGGCACTGATAGAGTAAATCGGTGACCTTTATATCGTTGCTGAAACGTTTACCGGGGGCGGAAACCACCACGTAGCGTCTGTCTTTATCGCTTTGAATAATATTCATTACGTTTCTGATGTTGTTTCCGTCCGCCATGGACGTACCGCCGAATTTACAAACCTTGATTGACATTTTTCAAATCTCCTTACATTCCGTATAATATCTTTTTTCCGCACCTTCCCCCATAGAAAAGGTTTTTCGAGGCAGAGAACCGCCCTGTTCCACCGCACGGAAAAATCCGTCCTTTGCAATGGCTTTCAACAAAACGCCCACTCTGTCGTTTCCCGCTTGAACCAAAGAAACGAGCTCCTTCTCG
Source organism: Clostridia bacterium (assembly GCA_017462425.1). The sequence continues at coordinate 5,934 of JAFTRD010000137.1, forward strand.
CCGTGGATATAATCGACCTCTCCGCCGTTATCCTTTAGGTATTCGGCAATGAATCCGTCTAACGCACGGAGCGCCTCGGCTACGTCATATTCCCCTTGAAGAGAGAGCGTGTTGCCCTCCCCTATCATTTTAAAAGTATTTCGTTTTTCGAGCTTGGTGATAAATTTTTCGGCATCCACGCCCGAAATATATCGATATATCGGCTCGAAGGTGAGCGCAGGCGAATAGATGCTGACCGCCTCGCAGAGCGCAAACCTTGCAGGATGCGTTTTTTGCTCTTCTTCGCTTAAGCTCTTCTTTATATTCTCCCAACAGGTTTTTGCCGTTGCCAGAGAATGGTTGCCGTCGCCCACGGCAAAGAGCATTTCCCCGGAGGTTCGGTAGAGCTTATTGATAATTTCTTTGGATTTTTCCTCGTTTAAGAACCAGCCCTTGAGGTGTCCGCCGCCTTGATTGAGCTCAAAGTCGTACAGCTTTTCTAATTGGGGAATTTCCCGTTCTATCTCGCCTAAAATTTGCGATTCATACGCATTGTATAAAAGCATAACGTGCGGCAACTCAAGTTTTGCCTCTTGACGAATTTTTACACGGGGCGGAATACGCTCGGGTACGGTTGCCTCGGTGGCACGGATTGCCGCAGAGGATTTAGGTGCAAAGGAATATTCCTCCAAATCAATCGCCAAAACCACGCCGTAACGCTTTTCACTCGTGAAGCGGGTGGTGCGTTCGGTGAGCACGAACCCTTTATCCAACCGACGGAAAAGACCTTTTTCAAGGTATGCTCGCATATTCCGATTGATATTTTCAACCCGTTTTTCGCCGTCCGGATCTTTTAAAAAGACCTCGGGAAATACCAAGCGTAGGGTGGAGGGGTTCTCCCCTATTTCCCCGTCCAGTTCGTTCCAGTAGCTTCTGTCCGAAGTGAACTGGTCGCAGGCGATAACCGACCACGCATGCATAAAACTTGCGTCCGTATTTTTCGGGATTAAAATATTCGGTAAAAATACGGTGCTCTTTTCTTGGTTCATACGCTTAAACCCATTAAAACGTTAAAGACGATTACGCAGAAAAACGCAACCGTGAGAGAGAGCAGAATGATCCCTGCGTTGCCTATAATTTCATCCTTTAACCATTTAAAAAATTTCATATATTTTCTCCTTACTGTCTGCCAACCCTCTGTTTACCGCCCTGTGCGGTAAAGTCTTTCCAGTAATACTCCTGCAATACCGCACGAAGCATATTATAATCGGCGTAACGGGTAATTTTACCCTGCTTTACGATGGAAATGATACCCGTTTCCTCGGATACAATGAGCGCCGTAACGTTGGTAACCTCGGTAATACCGATACCGGCACGGTGACGGGTGCCTAAATCTTTGGGGTATTTTTCATTGTTCTGCGTCAAGGGTAAGAAGCAACCGGCAGCGACGATTTTATGCTCTTCAATGATCATAGCGCCATCGTGCAGAGGCGCTCTGGGGAAGAATACCCCCTCTATCATCTGCTGTGAGATGTCGGCGTTGAGCGTGGTACCGCTCTCTAAAATCTGTTTAGGTAAATTGCCGTTGGAAAGCACCACCAGTGCGCCCACGTCGTTTTTAGACATGTTCTGCAGCGCCTTGATGATTGCCTCTACGCAGGCTTCGGTTTGAACCTTAATCGGGTTTTCGGGGCTATCGTTGTTGCCGAATAGGGATACGCCCGTACTGTTATTGGGAATCCCCCGTTTGATTTCGGTTGCAAACAGCAACAGCATAAAACCGCATAAAAGCAGCGCCGACAAAAGGAAGAATAGAGCGCCCATTTCCTTGAAGAACAAACTGATGATGCTGAGAAAGATGATTGTAAGGATGAATACGTCAATCAACAGCTTTGCTTCGTTGTTTTTCAGTACCTTGAATAAGCAATAAATAAGCAGAAAGAATAAAAACGTTTCCACTAAATAAATGGGCGAAAAACCCGTGAATATACCAAGAAAAGTATTGACTATTTTTTCCCAATCCATCGTGAACGTACCTCCTTCAACGTGTGTTGTAATGCCTTGATCGCAGAATTATATTTACTCTATTATCATTATATAGGGAAAACACAAAAATTCAAAATAAAAATCAATAATTTTTAAAAAATATTTTGCCGATTACCGTCTTTAACGCCGCCGCAAAGGTAATTTCACCTGCCCGAGCCGACGCCAACGTACCGTATAAGTCGGTATAATATCCGCCAAGCGCTTCAAGCGAAAAGCGAGCAGCCTGTTCACGGCTCTTTTTCACGGCGTATTCCTTCATACCAAACGCCTCCGCCGCCTGTAAATTACTGCCCTTGAACGACGCCACCTCGAAAAGCGTACGGAAATGCGAGCAAAGCGCGTTTAAAAAGGCGTTTTCGTCGAACCCCTTGCCCACCATGCCGTCCATAATTTGCACGAACTTGGTATAGTCCTTCCGAGCCGCCGCCTGCGTAAGCTCGTATAATTTATACTCCGAATCCTGATACACCAAGGCGTTTACGTCTTGAAGAGTAACCTTTGCGTTCGTTCCAACGTACTCTTTTAATTTTTCCACCTCCATACTGACCCTTGCCATATCTAAGACGCAGTAGCGCAGGATAGTATTGCATACGTTGCCGTCCGCATATATTCCCGCCTGCTTGAAGGTGAGGTAAATCCATTTGGCAATGCTCTCCTCGTCCGCGCGGGCGCAGTCCACAACGGTAACGCCCTTTTTCTTCTTCCAATCGCAAGCGCCTGCCTTGGGTTTGCCCGTGCCTATGTTGACGATGACGAGAACGGTGGTGTCTACGGGGGATTCAAAAAGCGGCTTTAAGTAGGCGGTATATTCCTTTTCCGTAGGGTAAAATTCACTCACCAACACCATTCTTTTATCACTTAAAAAGGGCAGGGCGCATACTGCGTCCGCAAGGAGCTTTATTTTATCCCCCTTGAGCGCCGCGCCGTCAAACGCCGTATAATTGAGCTCGGGCTGGGAAAGACACGCAGCTTTCAGCATTGCCACGCCCTTATCACGGAAGTAGCTCTCCTCCCCGTCAAACAGATAGATGGGCTGCACGCCGTCCTCGGTTAAATGTTTTTTAAATGCGGTAAATTTCATATTTCCCCCAAGCCTTTATTCTTTATCGAGTATACCACGATTGATCGTAAAAATCAACCCGTCACGCTCCTCTGAGGGAAAAAGAGAAAAATCTTCCCCGTGAGCCGTGGCGTTGAACACGCCCGTATAGCCGCCGAACGCAAACGAAAGAGCGTTATCTCTTTTGAAATTATATTGAACGCCGCCGATAGAAAAAGCATCTTCAGCGACCACTTCTTTGGTGCGAAGTTCCAACGTTTCACCGCTACGTACGTAAATTTTTTGAACCGGAAGCGCCAATACGCTGTTGGCGCAGGCGTTTACGTCCTCGGCGGAAATGATAATTGCGTCCAAGTCTTTCCCCTGCGAGAAAAGGAAGTTCTGCACACGGGAAAAATTTGCTTTTTGATTGACGAGAAGCACGTTAGCCTCTTTGGTTTCTATCAAGGCGCAGCAAAAATTATCGTAATAACAGTTCTGCGTGATGCGACATTCCACGGGCAGAGAAAAACCGCCCAAAAATACGTCTGCAAATATAATGAAAGACAAAAGACAGGCAAGAGGCATCGTTTGGCGTATTTTTATATTGATTCTGCCGCTCAAAAGCAATAAAATTGAGTAAAACGCTACCACGGCAATCGTTCCAAAGAAAAAGCCCTGCACGAGCAGCGTGGAAAAATCGACGGCAGCGAAAAATTCTATAAAGAGAGAAAGTATCCCACCCGGCAAAAATAATATTATAAAAGCGGCGGCGGGAAAGATGCACGAGAGCAGTACGCCCGTTAAAAGTACGGGAAAATACAGGGAAAAGAGCGGCAAAATGAAGAGATTTAACAAAAGCCCCCATACCGAAACGTAGCCGAAGGCGTTGAGCATGACGGGGAACAGAAACAGCTGTACCGAGAACATGATCAAAACGCTGTTTACAGGCTCTTTTAAAAAAGGGATTTTTGCGTATACGGGTTTACATAGCCGTTGCAGAGAAGGCGCAAGCGTCACGATGGCGATATACGCCGCCATGGAAAGCTGAAACCCGATAGAAAAGAGATATACGGGATTTAACAGTAGAATCATACCGCAGGAAAAGCCCGCTCCCTCCATTCCGTCTGCCCGAACGCTCAAAAGCGAGCAAACCGCCTGCGTAAAGCAGATGAAAAAGGCACGCAGTGAGGACGGAGAAAAGCCGCAAACGCCGCTGAACAGGAAGGCTGCCGTTAAAGAAAGCAGAATGGACACCGCCTTGGGGGTTTTCAAACGCTTGAAAAGGTACGAAAGCGCACCGTATACGATGCCGATATGTGACCCCGATACCGCAAACAAATGCGCCACGCCGCCGTAGCGGACGGAGGTAAGCAGTCCCTCCTCTATCCCGTCCGAATTCCCCGTGGTCATTGCGTAAGCAACCGATGCCTGGTCCTTGGAAAGATTGTCGTACAATACCGCCTTTATCTGATTGCGCACGAGGGTAAAAGGGTTACTTCCCTCCCCGATTACGACGGGAATTTCCTGCAACGTTGCAGTATATTTGATATTTTCAAGCACCCTTTCCGCATGGAATACGTGATAGCGATAAGCGCTGCCGAGCGGCTTGAGCGTAGCGGTAAAACGGATTTTCATGCCCTCTTTGCCCTGACGGTAGGGAAGATATAAATTCGCCTGTACGTTGCCGTCCAAACTCTCTCCGTCCACGGACACGTCCTTCAATACGAGCTTTGCAAAATTTTCGCCTTCGGTGAACTGCGCTATCTCGCCCGTTAGGACGTATTCCCC
>JAFTRD010000138.1 GCA_017462425.1 Clostridia bacterium
AACGGCAAAGGTGTATATGCTGTACGGCGACCTCACCGAGGAAGAAATTGCCACCGTTAAAAAACACGTCATCAACCCCGTGGAGGCAAGAGAGGCTTCTTTGGGCGAGGTGGAAACCTTAAAAGTCAATTACGCCATTCCCAGCGAAGTAAAAACGCTGGACGGATTTTTGGCTCTGGACGAAACGGGCTTGGAAAATTTTGTAAAAGACTACGCCCTTGCCATGGATGCAGACGACATCAAGTTCTGTCAGGACTATTTCAAGAGCGAAAAGCGTGATCCCACCATTACGGAAATCCGTATGATCGACACCTATTGGTCCGACCACTGCCGTCATACCACGTTCTTAACCACCATTGACAGCGTAAAATTCGAGGACGATCTGTTACAGAAAGCGTACCAAGATTACCTTGCCGTGAGAGAAGAGCTGGGCAGAACGCATAAGCCTATCAATCTCATGGACATAGCAACGGTCGGCGCAAGATATTTAAAGAGCAAGGGGCTTCTTCCCAAATTAGACGAATCCGAAGAAATTAACGCCTGCACGGTAAAAATGCAGGTAGAAATAGACGGCAAACAAGAGGACTGGTTGTTGCTCTTTAAAAACGAAACGCACAACCATCCCACCGAAATAGAACCTTTCGGTGGCGCAGCGACCTGTATCGGCGGCGCAATCCGAGATCCTTTAAGCGGCCGTTCGTACGTCTACGCAGCAATGCGAGTTACGGGTGCGGCAGACCCCTTAAAGCCCGTATCCGAAACCATGAAGGGCAAACTTCCCCAGCGTAAAATCGTTACCACGGCGGCGGCTGGTTATTCCTCCTACGGCAACCAGATCGGTCTTGCCACCGGTCAGGTAGACGAGCTCTATCACGACGGTTACGCTGCAAAGCGTATGGAAATCGGCGCAGTAATTGCGGCGGCTCCTGCCGAAAACGTAAAAAGAGAGTGTCCCGCTCCCGGCGACGTGGTTATTCTTCTCGGCGGTAGAACGGGTCGTGACGGCTGTGGCGGCGCAACCGGCTCTTCCAAATCGCATACCTTGGAATCCTTGGAAACCTGCGGCGCGGAAGTACAGAAGGGCAACGCTCCCGAAGAAAGAAAGCTGCAAAGATTATTCAGAAACAAAGCGGCGTCTACGCTCATCAAGCGCTGTAACGACTTCGGCGCAGGTGGCGTATCCGTAGCCATCGGCGAGCTTGCCGACGGGCTGGATATCGATTTAAACGCCGTGCCTAAAAAATACGACGGCTTGGACGGAACCGAGCTTGCCATCTCCGAATCGCAGGAGCGTATGGCGGTAGTGGTAGAGCCCAAGGACGTAGAAAAATTCTTCGCCCTTGCAAAGGAAGAAAACTTAGAGGCGACCGTCGTTGCCAAGGTAAAGGCGGAAAAACGCCTGACCATGACCTGGAACGGTAAGAAAATCGTAGACCTCTCCCGTGAATTTTTAAACTCCAACGGCGCAGAAAAGCATATCGACATTACGCCCGTTGCGCCTGAAAATTATCAAAAAACCGTCAGCGGCGACTTCACCGCAGAATATAAAAAGCTGGCAGGAGATCTGAACGTCTGCTCCAAGCGCGGACTTTCCGAACGTTTCGACTCCACCATCGGCGCAGGCACGGTACTCATGCCCTTCGGCGGTCAAAATCAGCTTACGCCCATT
>JAFTRD010000139.1 GCA_017462425.1 Clostridia bacterium
ACAGAAAGAAAATAATCATGCTCTTGCACGATTCCGCTCACCGCAAAAATACCGTAGAGGCATTGAAAATGATTATACGATATTACAAAAACGCAGGCTATGAATTTAAAACGTTATAAAAAAAATCTTGCCTTTAATAAAGGCAAGATTTTTTAGTTTTCAAATTATTAAGCAACCATTGCAACAACTAACGCAGCAGCGGAAAGAGTGGAAATTTTCCAATCGACTTCTTCCGTCTTTTGTACGATAACGGTGGCGGTATTGCTTGCTTTTTCTAACGCTTTTAAAGCCGTATCAACGTCTTCCTTCGTATAATTTGCGCCACCGAGGATATCACCGAGGCTGGTATTCTTTAAAAGCTCTGCTCTCAAAGCAACCTGACTGTATTTGGTATAGGAAATTCTAACCTCAACGGAAGTAACTTCACCTTCGTCGTTGGTGTTTTCGGTAGTGCCTTCTACTTTATAAGAGAAACTGCCTACGGTTTTCTTATAGATATAAGCTTCCACCTCGTTGTCCTCGTCGTATTTTCCGTCAACGTCGCCACCGACAACGTAAGTAGCCGCTTTTTCGTAGTCGCCGCTCTTAACCGCACCGATGAAAGAGCCTACAACGCCGCTTGCGCCGCCGCAGGACGCCAAGGCAAACAACAGGATTCCCATCAACAGGGAGGTAACGATAAGTTTTAATTTTTTCATGTTCTTTCTCCTTATAATTAAGAATTTGATATGTTTATTATACTATATTTCCTCAAAAAAAGCAATACCCTTTTTAAAAAAATATTTTTTTAAGTTTTTACGCCTTGCAAAAAGCCGACCTAAGACGCCCAATCCTCGGGCATGGTACGGTTGTTTTTAAACCATTCGGTATCCTTGAGCGCCGTGGTATTGTTGGAACAGTACACCGTTGCCCTTGCGTCCGAAGCGTTGGCGCAGACCGCAATATTCCCGTTCATGGACGTAAAGCTACCCGTTTTATAGTCCACGCAAAGACTGGTTACGTACACGCTTTCGGTATGCTGCGCAATTCTGTCGATGAACGCCTGCGTGGGGAATTGATTTTCGTTCGTCTTGGTGTATTCCGAGCTACCGGCGCAACAGCACACGCATACGATTTTAGGTCTTACCGCCTCCATCAAAACCGTCGTGGACGAGGTTTTCGACCCGTGATGCCCTGCCTTATACAGCTCGACTTGGGGTAGATTATTCATCTCCACCAACGATTCTTCGCCCTCTTCCTCTAAGTCTCCCGTAAAGAGGTAATGCTTGGCGTTTGCACCCGTACCTTGGTTAATCATGACGCATACCGAATGGTCGTTTTCGGTGTGAGCGGATTCGTAATAGAACTTATGCTCTAAAATTTCCAGCTCTACGCCGCTGCCTAAATCGTACGTTCTTTGGGCGCCGTTTATGCCCTTTACGCACTCTTCGGCGGTGTAATGGTCGGACTTTTCAATATCCTGTCCCACGCCGCTCAGCTCCTCCGAAAGCTCACGCTCGTAATTTTTATACATTTTCTGCGTCAGTTTTCCGTCCGTGGTCTGCGCAAACGTAATCACCGTATCGCATTCGTATTTATCGAAAATACTCTGCGTGCTTTCATTAGTGGCAAACCCGGCGTAATGGTCCTCGTGGGCATGGGTGATAATAACGTAGTCTATTTCACCGTCCACGTAGTCGTCAATATACTCGGAAATCGTTTCGATGCTACTGGCTTTGGAGCCTGCGTCGATTAACACCTACACCTCGCCTACGTCAATGAGCGTGCAGTCGCCCGTGTATTTATTCCCCAGTTCCAGAAAATGAATGGATAATTCCTTTTCTTTCACCGTCTGCACGCTGTACCCTTCGCCCGTAACGGGGGAAGAAGAAGGCGTTTTTGTTGCGGGAATTTCATACCCGTCGGGTAAAATTCCGTACACGTTGGCGATAGCGCCCACAATCACGCCGACAAGGAAAAGCGCCACTGCGCTGAATACACTGATAATTTTAGATTTCTTTTTATTCTGCTTGCCCATCGTCCTCTACCCTCACAACTTCCACCGTGCGAATCAAATCGGTATTGCTGTATAAAAAAGCCTCCGTCTGATACACCACGTAATAGAACCCCGCAACCGAGGTATCTACGCCCTCTTTTTCTACGATATCCTGAGAAATATCTTCACGGTAATAGTATGTAACAGCAATCTCCTGCTCCTCGCCTAAAAATACCGCTTTTGCGCCTAAGTCCGTATATTCTTCATACATCTGCACTTCGACGAAATCCTCGCCTACCATTTCAAAGGTATCTCCGCCCGTCAAAGCGCCCAAGCCAAAGAATCCCGCCGCCAGCCCGATGATAAAACACAGCAACACGACGAAAATAGTTGCGCCCTTATTTTTAGATGATTTTACCGCCTTTGCCGCAACGGCAGCACCCGCAGCTGCAGCTACGGCCTGTACGGCTTTCCATGTCGTAGATTTTTTCTTTTTTGTCGCCCGCTCTTTGGGATTTTTATCTGATGCCATTTATTCCTCCTTTTATTTAAAAATTGATTGTATAGTATATTCTTTTATTGAATTTCATCATGAAACTGCAATTAAATTTTCTATGTAGATATATATTTACATATTTTCAACAATAGTTAAAGCTTTTCTATACACTTCACCATTGTATAAATACACATCGTATACGCCTAAAGGCGCTAAGTAATCATACGAATCAATTTTTGTATAAACTCCAAGCTCGTATTCAACGCTTTCACCGGGCTGAATAACCGTTTTTACCTCATCCTCAT
>JAFTRD010000140.1 GCA_017462425.1 Clostridia bacterium
ATCTTGCCCAAAATGGTAATGTTGGAATTACCCAGCGTTTCGCTGACCACGTAGTTGGTCATGGAGGGCATGAATACCATGGTAATACCCGATAAAATACCCGGCATAGAGAGGGGTAGGGTAACGTGAATAAAGGTATGCACGGGACCTGCGCCCAAGTCGGTTGCCGCCTCCAACAAGCTCTTGTCCAGCTTCTGCAAAGAGGTGTATAAGGGCAAAATCATGAAGGGCAAAAAGTCGTATACCATACCGATTACGGTGTTTATATAGTCGTATTTACCCAAAAATCCGATAATATTTAACAGCTCTCTCAATGCCGTAATACGCAAAACGAAGTTCAGCCACATAGGCATAATAAACAGCATTAAAAGCACGTACGTCTGTTTCCAGCCGCTTCGTGCCAGAATATACGCCACGGGATAGGCGATGACAAGGCAGAAAAAGGTAGTAATAAAGGAAATGGTAACGCTCACGCCCAGGGTTTGCAGTTTGGAAGCGCTGGTGAAAAACTCTAAAAAGTTATTAAGGGAAAAATACAGATTCCCCGCTGTGTCTTCGCCAGTAAATGCGTACAGCACAATCAACAGCATGGGCAGGATGATGAACAACAGCAGGAACACCGAATAGGGAATACACAGCTGTTTTCTGGAAAAGTGAAAACTGCGCATGGTATTATTTATCCTCCGCCTTCTTCAAGGTAAGCTTTATCTTTTCCTTGGGGATAATCAAGCCCACGTGGTCGTTTTCGTTCCACATATCCTCGCTGTCTAAAACGTAGTCTTCCTCGTTTTCCGTTCTTACGATATAGCGGTAGTGGTCGGCTTTATAGATCATGGAAATAATATTTCCCTCAGCGCCGCCGTCTTCGCTCTGGTCGCTCATGGTAATATCGTTCAAGCCCACTTCTACGGTAACGGCAATGTCCGTAAGATCGATTTTATCTCCCTTGGCGGTGATGAGATACCCGTCCTCGTCCAGATGCGAGCCGGGGTATAGCTGCGTAACGTCGCATTCAAATTCTCCGTCGCCGAATTCCACGGTGTTTTTCTTGGTAATGCTACCGTCAAAGCGGTTGATGGTAAATTCCTTCTTCATAACGTGAATTTCGTCGGGCGCAATATCAATGCCTATTTTTTCACCCACACTCTTACACTGCGTGCTCTGAATTTCAATTTCGGTTTTACCGACCATGGCGAGGATCTGATAGTGGATACCCTTAAAAAGTACGCTGGTAACGGTAGCCTGCAACATACCTTTTTCGGGCGCGACCATTTTTACGTCCTCAGGGCGGACGACTACGTCTACCAATTCGTCCTTTTCAAATCCGTCGTCCACGCAATCGAAGGTTTTACCGCAGAATTTGACCTTGCGGTTTGCAATCATCGTGCCGTTAAAGATATTGCTTTCGCCGATAAAGTCGGCAACGAAAGCGTTTTTCGGCTCGTTGTAAATGTCGGTAGGGGTGCCTATCTGCTGAATAACGCCGTCCGCCATAACCACGATGGTATCCGACATAGTTAAGGCCTCTTCCTGGTCGTGCGTAACGTAAATAAAGGTAATACCCAGCCTTTGGTGCATCGCCTTCAGCTCCAGCTGCATTTCTTTGCGCATTTTTAAATCCAATGCGCCCAAGGGCTCGTCCAAAAGCAGAATTTCCGGCTCGTTTACGATAGCACGGGCAATGGCGATACGCTGCTGTTGACCGCCCGAAAGGGTGGAAATAGAGCGTTTTTCAAAGCCTTCGAGGTCAACGATCTCCAAGGCTTTTTTTACTTTTTTCGCAATTTCTTCCTTGGTCAAATGTTCCTTCTTTTCGTACGTTTCGCCGTCCTTATTACGATAGGTATTGGTTACCTTTTTCAGCTTTAAACCGAACGCAATATTTTCAAATACGTTCAGGTGAGGGAACAGAGCGTAACGCTGAAAAACGGTGTTGACGTGACGCTTGTAGGGCGGTACGTCATTGATTCGTTCTTCGTTAAAGATCACGTCTCCCTCGTCAGGGGACTCAAATCCTCCGATGATGCGAAGCGTCGTGGTCTTGCCGCATCCAGAAGGTCCCAGTAACGTAATAAATTCATGGTCGTTGATGTA
>JAFTRD010000141.1 GCA_017462425.1 Clostridia bacterium
CCTCTTACCGCCACTACGTTGGTATTATTACCGCCCGTAGTGCACATCTGCAATTTCTGCATTTTGGAAACGCCTTCGTCGGGATAGAATACCATAATTTTAATGCCTTCGGCGTCCTTAAAGCCTTCGAGCGCCGCTTTACCCGTATCGCCCGAGGTGGCTACTAAAATTAAAATTTGTTCTTGAATGCCACAGATATTGCAGCCCTCTCTCAAAAGGTAGGGCAAAACGGTGAGCGCCATATCCTTAAAGGCGCAGGTGGGACCGTGGAACAGCTCCAATATATACACGCCGCCCGAGATTTTTACCAAGGGCGCAGCGTCGTCGCCCTCGAACTGCGCATAGGCACGTTCGCAAGCGGCTTTCAAGCCCTCGTAATCGTAATCGTCCAGATATTTATGCAGAACGTACGCCGCACGTTCGGGATACCCCATATCAAGCATGGCGTTTAATTCTTCTTCGGATACTTTGGGAAAACTTTCGGGCACGAAAAGACCGCCGTCATCGGCAAGTCCACGCACGATTGCCTGTGCGCCCGTTACTTTTTGCGCTCCGCGCGTACTTAAAAAATACATAATTCAACTCCTCGGCGGAAACAACCCGCCAATTTCTTAACTGTCAAAAATGAATAAAAAAATAAAAAAATCCCAGACAGAGCAAAAGACCTGTCTGAGATTATTCTCTTCAAAGCGTATTCAGCCTTACAGATACTTTGCGATGAAAGGAGGCAATTCCTCTCTAGTCGCACTGCAAGCAATGGAAATTTTAATATCCCGACTTTCGCTTACCTTTTCGAGCATATAGAAGAACGCCGCCATCTCGGAGAGAGGCTTACCTGTAATTCTGCTGGCTCCGTCGATGTACAGATATTCGTTATCGTTGTTTGCCGCGACAACGCCCTTGATGAAACCGCAAAAAGCCTCTTCCCCGGCTATATTAAATTCAGTCAAATCGATGAACCGTACTTCCCGCTTCAAATCGAACATATACCGCTTGGTATCGGATATAAATATTGCGTGCCCTTTCGCCGTAGAAACGGCGGCGTTCGCCTGTTCGATGAGCTGCTTGGTTTTTCCGGTTCCTTTAGGTCCGTAGACAATATTAATCATAAATCCTCCTTAACTTAAGCAAGTCGGGGTAATAAATTTGTGCCTTTGACAGTTGACTTGCTGTTGGTGCTTTTATTGTACCAAAGATTTATGATAATTTCAAGACCTTTTTAAAAAATTATTAAAAAATTTTTTTATTACCGTTTATTGCAGGCTTTTTACAAATCGAGCGATTCTGTTCAAGCCCTCGTCAATATCCTCTAAAGAAAGCGAATAGGAAAGACGGACGCAATCCTCCGCGCCGAAAGAGATACCCGGAACGACCGCTACCTTTTCCTTTTCCAAAAGCTCGGCGGCAAAGTCGATGGAGTTTTCAATTACCTTCTCCCCACTCTTTTTGCCGTAGAGGTTATCCACTACTAACATAACGTAGAATGCGCCGTGCGGGGTAACGTAAGAAATCTCCTCAATCCCGTCTAATTTTTTCAGCATTGCCTTTCTTCTTTCGGCAAAGATTTCTACCATTTCGTTTACGCTTTCAGGGGAGGCGTTGAGCGCCGCCATGGTGGCGTACTGTGCAATGGAGTTGGGGTTGGACGTAGCGTGGGACTGGAAGGAGTCGATTGCCTTGGCAACGTCCTTGGGTGCCGCCAGATATCCGATACGCCAGCCCGTCATGGCGTACGTTTTGGAAACGCCGTTGACGGTGATGGTTAAATCCTTCATCTTTTCCGAATAGTTCGCAATGGAATACGCTTTAGCCCCGTCGTAGACTAACTTTTCGTAAATTTCATCGGCAATGACGTAAATACCCGCCTCTTCGCAGACCGCCGCAATTTCCTTTACCTCCTCTTCGGTATACACCGCGCCCGTAGGGTTGGAGGGACAGTTGAAGATAAGCATTTTGGTCTTGGGCGTAATGGCGGCTTTGAGCTGCTGCGCCGTAATTTTAAAACCGTTTTCCTTACTTGCCTTAACGTATACGGGCACGCCGCCGCAAACGCCGACGAGCTCGGGATAGGTCAGCCAGAAGGGTGCGGGAATAATTACCTCGTCGCCCGGTTCGATGGTAGCGAAACAAGCGTTGAACAGGGAATGCTTCGCGCCGTTGGAAACGATGATTTGAGAGGGCTCGTAGTCTAAGCCGTTATCCTTTTTAAATTTTTCGCAAATGGCTTTTCTCAAGGGCATTAAGCCTGCCGAAGGGGTGTACTTGGTCTTACCCTCCTCCATAGCGGTCTGCGCCGCCGCAATGATGTAGTCGGGGGTATTGAAGTCGGGTTCGCCTGCGCCGAAGGAGATGACCGCTTCTCCCGCCTCTTTCATAGCCTTTGCCTTTGCCGTAATGGCGAGAGTGAGAGAGGGCGCAATGCCTGCCACTCTATCCGCTATTCTTTTATTCATAAGCGTATACCTCTGTAAAAAAATTATTTCCGCTATTTATTTTACATTTTTTTTGAAAATAATGCAAGGAAATGAAAAAAGTTTTTGTAAAATTCTTGAAAAAAACGCCAAAAAAGAAGAAGAAGGACGAATAACGCCACTTCTTCTTGAAAATTTTTATCAAATAATTATAATCTTTTACGGTTTTTTTATTCCTCCTGCGCAGAGGCGGCAAGCTGCGCTTCTCTGTCGGCTACCGCCAAGGCGTCCACCATTTCGCCGATATCGCCAAGCATAAACGATTCGATGGAGAATAAGCTCAGCCCGATTCTGTGGTCGGTAACACGGCTCTGCGGAAAGTTGTAGGTACGGATACGCTCGCTTCGATCCCCCGAACCGATGAGGTTTTTACGGTTCTGGTCGTACTCAGACTGGCTCTGCGAATTGTAATAATCGTACAGTCTGGTACGCAAAATTTGATAGGCAAGCGCCTTGTTCTGAAGTTGCGAACGCTCGTTCTGACACTGTACCACGATGCCCGTGGGAAGGTGCGTGAGTCGCACGGCGGAGGCAACCTTGTTTACGTTCTGACCGCCTGCGCCGCCCGAATGGTAAATATCAATGCGGATATCTTTATCGTTCAGCTCTACGTCCACCTCTTCCGCCTCGGGCATGACCGCCACGGATACGGCGGAGGTATGGATACGGCCCTGCGTTTCGGTTTCAGGCACACGCTGTACCCGATGCACGCCGCTTTCGTATTTTAAAAGCTTATAAGCGCCGTTACCGCTGACGTGAGCGGTTACTTCCTTGATACCGCCAAGCTCGGTGGCGTTCTCGTCCTCTATCTCCAATTTTAAACGGTTCTTAGAACAGAATCCCTGGTACATTCTCAAAAGCTCTGCGGCAAACAGCGCAGACTCCTCTCCGCCGACGCCCGCGCGAATTTCCAGAACACAGTCCCTTTCGTCATTTTTATCTTTGGGCAGGAGTAAAATTTTCAGATTTTCCGCAAGCTCCGACAATTTTTCCTTGCAGGCGTACCCTTCGTCGAGTAGCATATCCTTCATTTCTTTGTCCGACTCGGCTTCCGCCATTTCAAAGGCGTCGTTCATCTCCGTAAAAACACGCTTATATTCCTCGGCGGCAGAGGCAAGCTCGGTAATATCGGCGTGCTCTTTGGATATTTTTTTCCACGCATCCATGTCCGCTAAAACCGCAGGGTCGGCAAGCTTATCGCTCAGCTCCCCGTATTTTTGCAAAACGCTTTCAGCTTTTTTTAACATATCGTCCTGTTGTGCCATACTCGTATCATACTCTCCGTTACAAAGTTACTTTTAAAATTCTATCTATCTTCGCTAAATCTTTTATAATCTCGGTCTTTGCGCCCCTTTGTTCAAACAGCGCCTTGACGGCGTTTGCCTGACCCATACCCAACTCCAACAGCATAAAGCCGTCTGCCGCAAGATATTTGTCAAACTCCTCGCCTATACGGCGGTAAAAGTCCAGTCCGTCCTCGCCCCCGTCCAACGCCAAACGAGGCTCGAAGTCCTTTACCTCTTTTTGTAATTCCTCTATTTCAGCCCTTGC
The DNA here is from genome assembly GCA_017462425.1 of Clostridia bacterium. Next base: position 4,023 of record JAFTRD010000141.1, read on the forward strand.
GATATACGGCGGGTTGGATAAAATTACGTCGAACTTTCCTTGGATATTTTCAAATAAATCCGATTGAATAAAGGTAATTTTCGCTTGGTTTGCCTCGGCGTTTTCCTTGGCAAGGCTTAACGCCTCTTCACTCACGTCCACGGCGGTAACCGTGATATTTTTTTCGCCGCAGATCTTCTTGATTGCAACGGCGATTGCGCCGCTACCCGTACATAAATCAAGGATACGTGCGCCCGTTTTTACGTTTTGAACAGCGTTTTCCACCAGAATTTCCGTTTCAGGTCGGGGAATTAAAACCCGTTCGTCCACCTTTATAGTATACCCGCAAAACGAGGTATCGCTGACGATATACCAAAGTGGTCTGCCCGTTAGCCGCTCGTTGACGAGCTTATAAATTTTTCGAGCCTCGGCTGCGGTGACGAGCCGTTCCTGACCCAACTTAGATACGGGTACGTCTAAGCTTAAGGACAAAATCCATTGACAGTCTTCGCCCTCTATATCGGCACGGGCAAACAGCCCGTCTATGTGTTTTTTTACGTCGGATAATTTTCCGCCGACGGCAAACGAGCTCTCGCCCACCGTCCGGTCGTTATCCATTTTCAATACCCGTTCAAAGGCGGCAATGGCGCACTCAATCATATCGTCGTCAGGCTCACGGGTAGTCAGACGCTGTAGCGCCAAGCCCGGCGCTTTTAGGGGGAACACCAAGGGGCTCTGCGTTTTGGCAAGCAGCTTTAAAAGCTCGTAAGAGACGCCTGCCACCACGGGCAACAGCGCCAGCTTTATTACCAACCGCACGAGAAAATCCAACACGCCGTTTTCAATATTCATGATGGGCGCCAGCAGGGAGTTCGATACCGAAAATACCAAAATGGCAATGACCATGACGAAGAACATAAAGGTAGTGCCGCATCTGTCGTGTACCCTCGAACAGCCTCTGACGTTTTCCACCGTCAAGGGCATGCCCTTTTCAAAGCAGGTAATGGTCTTATGCTCTGCGCCGTGGTACATATACGTTCTTCTGATATCTTTCATGAGCGACGTTAAGGCGATATAGGATATAAAAATGACCACACGCAAACCGCCCTCTATAAAGTTAAACAACAGCCCCTCGTCGTCAATTTGCGTCCAGCCTGCTATCAGCGTAGACAAAAGATAGGGCAAAAACACAAACAATCCCACGGAAAGGGCAAGCCCCAAAACGAGCGCCAACGTGGTAACCACGCTCATGAGGTCTATTTTTAATTTTTCTGCCAGCCATTTTTCAAACTTGGACGGCTCTTCCGTTTCCTCTCCGCCGTACACCTCTGCGCTGCGCATTAAAATTTTAACGCCGAACGCCATGGAATTTACCAGATTCACCACGCCC
>JAFTRD010000142.1 GCA_017462425.1 Clostridia bacterium
GCTCCCGTTTACGGGAAACGGCAATGCCCAATCGGATGCACCAAGAGGGAGCGGCTTTTCAGCCGTTCCTTCTTTTTTAATATTATGTGAGCCTTTCCGACTATCAATGAAAAGTTTTTCCCCGAAAATCTCGTCAAAATTCCTCAAAAAACACCCCTTGACAATGCCTTGCGCGCGTGTTACAATAAAAAGAAAGGGGGTTTTTCTAATGGCGTTGGATCAATCATACGAAAAACGCAGTAAAAAGGAAAACTTAATTTTAAGAGTTTTCAAGGGGCATTTTGCTACCAGTCACAGTCATATCAATTACTATATCGACGTAAGCGCTCAAAAAATGCGCTATTCCGAGGCGAGCGCCCTTGCCAAAGAGCTGGCGTCTTATTACACGCACAGCACCATTATAGACACCATTTTATGCCTGGACGGTATGGAGGTGGTGGGGGCGTGTCTTGCGCACGAGCTAACGCACGGCGGATTTATCAATATCAACGCCCATCAGACGGTATACGTGGTCACGCCCGAACGCACCACGGGCAGCCAGCTTATCTTCCGAGATAATATTCTGCCCATGATTGCAGGAAAAAACGTACTCATTTTGGCTGCGTCCGTCACGACTGGCTTCACCGCCCGTGCGGCGATAGAGGCAATGCAGTATTATGGCGGAAGGGTTGCCGGGGTCTGCTCCATCTTCGCCAGCGTGGACGATTGCATGGGCTATCCCGTTTATTCGGTGTTCGATACCAAGGATTTAGAGGGCTACGCCAGCTATACCTCCAACCAGTGTCCGCTCTGTAAAGCGGGGAGGAAAATTGACGCGCTGGTAAACGGCTTCGGCTATTCCAAGCTGTAACGAAAGAAAACAGGCGGTATAAATATGGCTTCTACGAAAGAAAAGAAAAAATTAAGCTGGTGGGCAAAAACGCTGTTCATCTTGGGCATGGTGGTTCTGTTTTTGGGCGTCGTACTTCTCGGCGCAATCGGTTATTTCCGTCTATTTGTGCACTCTTATTATTCCGCCTCCGAAAAGGCCTTTGAAATCCCCGACCTTAACGCCGGATTCATTCCGCAGGGCATGCGCTACGACGAGCGGCAAAAGGGCTTTTTTATAACGGGTTATTCCAATACAGAAGAGGCTTCGCCCGTGTATATCGTCAAAGATGAATCGGTTAAAAGCGTACGTCTTTTAAAAGAGGACGGTTCGGCGTATACGGGGCATTGCGGCGGCATTGCAGTTTTTAACGACTACGTGTATATTGCCGGCGGCAGCGGAAACTGCCTGTATATTTATTCCTATTCGGAAATTATAAACGCAGAAGAAGGCGCAGGCGTAGTTTGCAAGGGTAAGTTTTCGTTGAAAACGTCTAATAACGATTATTTAGGCGCATCCTTCGTTACCGTGTACGGTAATAAAATGGTAGTCGGAGAGCTTTACAGAGCGCAAAATTATCCCACGCTGCCTTCGCATAAAATAACCACTTCGGCAGGGGATTACAACCAGGCAATAGCGCTGGAATTTTCTCTGTCCGCCGATGCGCAGTTCGGCATAGAGCCCACACCCACGTCTGCGTATTCCCTTCCCGACCAAGTACAGGGTATGTGCTTTGCGGAGGGAAAAATATACCTTTCCACCTCCTACGGCGTTGCCTTTTCGCATATTCTTGAATATACTGAAAGCGCCCTGACAAACGAAGGTCAAATTTCTCTGCTCGGCACGGAGCTTCCGCTCTTTTCTCTCGATTCCGCCTCGCTTTCAAAGGACTATAAGATAGCCCCCATGTCCGGGGGAATCGTTATGTTGGACGGGGAATTATACGTCATGTGCGAGTCGGCGTCCGATAAATATATTTTCGGTAAATTCACGGGCGCACAGTGGTGCTATAAAACCGACCTTTCCCAAATGCAATAAACAGACGCTAAAAAAACGGAGCGGCTTTTTTAGTCGCTCCGTCTTTTCGTATATCGAATGATTATTCATTATATCGGCAAGGGCAAATACAAGCCCAAAGAGGTCAGGGCAATCCCCAAAGCTCCGCCCAAAATTACGTCCGAGGGGAAGTGTACGCCTGCAATCACACGGGAATAAGCCAAAGCAGCGCCGAAAACGGCGGTAATACTTCCGGCTACGGGGCTTACGTAAAACAGCGCCACGGCAATCGAAAAGGCGCTGAAGGTATGTCTGGACGGACAGGAGCAGCCGCTCTTTTTCTTCTCGAGAAGGGGTTCTATCTCCAGCGTTTCGTAGGGTCGGGGACGGTTGACGAGCTTGCGCAAAAGGGTAATCAGAATAAACCCTACGGCGGGCGCAAACAGTATACGTAGCCCCCGTACGTCCCATAAAACGGCAAGCGCAATCAGCGTGGCGAAATAGGCGGCGGCAATCAAAGCGGTTGCAATATAATTATACCAAATCAACGCATTCTTCAGGCTTTTATGCTCTCGGAACGGTCTGCTCCATTTTCGGTACTGTTCTGCGGTCATATTTTTTCTCCTTATATGCGCTAAAAAAAGTATAACATAAAAATAAGCTTTTGACAAACGAAAGAGAAAGTGTTACAATTAAAATATGGAAAAGCAGTTTGAACGCACCGCTCTTTTATTGAGCGAAGTCGGCGTGGAAAAATTAAAACAAAGCCGAGTGGCAATTTTCGGCGTTGGCGGCGTAGGGGGCTTTTGCGCCGAGGCGCTTGCCCGTTCGGGCGTGGGTGAGCTCTTGCTGGTGGATAAGGACGTGGTGGACGAAACCAACATCAACCGTCAGATTATCGCCCTCCATTCCACCGTCGGGCGTCCCAAAACCGAGGTAATGCAGGAACGAATTTCGGACGTCAACCCCCATTGCAAGGTATAGGCGAGACAGTGCTTTTACCTGCCCGAAACGGCGGACGGGTTCGATTTTTCAAATTTCGACTACGTCGTGGACGCCGTGGACAACGTTACGGCAAAGGTAGAAATCATTTTGCGAGCCCGTAAGGCAAAAAAGCCCGTCATCTCGGCCATGGGCGCCGGCAATAAGCTGTTCCCCGAACGCTTTGAAATAGCCGATATCTCTAAAACGCAGGTCTGTCCGTTGGCACGTGCGGTAAGGAAAAAACTCAAGGAGAACGGCGTTGTAACCGGCGTCAAGGCGGTCTATTCCAAAGAAATTCCCGCATATAACGGCACGCCCGTCGGGTCGGTGGCGTTCACGCCCTCAATTATGGGGCTTTTAATGGCGGGAGAAGTCGTTAAGGATTTGATACGGTAATCATATGAAAGTATATCTGGACCATGCGGCAACCACGCCGCTCGACAAACGGGTGCTCAAGGCAATGACGCCCTATCTCGGCAACGTGTACGCCAACCCGTCCTCGTCGCATTTTTTCGGCAGAGAGGCGTTGAAGGCGCTGGATTTCGCCCGTGATACGTTGGCGGAAATTTTAAACGCCAGCCCCTCCGAGGTCTATTTTACCTCCGGCGGAAGCGAAAGCGATAACTGGGCAATCAAGGGCAGCGCCCGTGCCGTGCGTGAAAAAACGGGCAAAACCCACGTTTTACTCTCCGCTATCGAGCATCATGCGGCGCTCAACAGCGCCAAGGCGTTAAAAAAAGAGGGCTTTGACGTAGAGCTTCTTCCCGTTGGGCAGAACGGTATTTTGGATTTATCTACTTTGGAGCAAAAACTGAAAGACGATACTGCGCTGGTCTGCGTGATGACCGCCAACAACGAGGTAGGCACGCTGCAACCGGTAACGGAAATCGCAGCGCTCACGCACGCCAAGGGCGGGCTACTCTTCACGGACGCCGTGCAGGCGGCAGGCTACATGGATATAGGCAAAAATGCCTTAAACGCAGACATGGTGGCGTTTTCTGCGCATAAATTCTACGGTCCCAAGGGCATGGGCGCTCTGTATATAAAAAAAGGAACTCCCATTCTACCTTTTATCGACGGCGGTGAGCAGGAGCGTGGGCTTCGGGGCGGCACGTCGAACGTAGCCGGCGCCGTGGGGCTGGCTACGGCGCTGAGACTTGCGGTGGAAGAGCGTGAAAAAAACAATACGCACGTGCGCGCGCTACGCAATTACTTTTTAGAGAGTCTGTTCTCCGACGTAAAGGGGGTAGCCTTGAACGGCGATACGCTCACACGCCTTCCCTCCAACGCCAACGTAGCTTTTACGGGCGTAGACGGCACGGCGCTTTTGCACCGACTGGATCTACGTGGAATTGCCGTATCGGCAGGCAGCGCCTGCGCCTCGGGCTCAATCGAGCCCAGCCACGTTTTAACGGCAATGGGGCTTGGCTTGGAACGGGCAAAAAGCTCGCTTCGGTTCACTTTTGGCAAAGATAATACCAAGGAACAGGTAGAATACACGGTTAAAGCATTGAAAGCGCTCGTGGACGAGCTGCGCTCCAATTAACCTTTTCCTATTGAATAGAATTTTTACTTTCACTTATATCACCCGTCGAAGTTTTGTCAAGCGGCAAAAATCGACGGGTTTTTTAATTCTAAACGCAAAAAGTTCCTCATATAAATAAGACATAGAAAATCTTTTTGAGGAGTGAATTGAGTATGAGTGAAGAAATAGATTACGCAGAAATGCTGGAAATCCCCGTTGCTACGGTCAACGTGGTCAAGAAAAAACGTCGCCGTTTGCGTGATTTAAAGCTGTTGGCGGTAGGAAAAGTCAACGAGCGCATGGAAGAACGTACCCGTAGCGCCCGTGAACGGGACAAAACGTACGCCGGAAATCAATTTGAGGAGATACAGACAGAGAAAGCGGCGTCCGAGGATACGTCGTTCGCCCTTCCGCCCAGTGAATCTGCGTCCGTCAACGCCAACGCCACGGCAGAGGGCGCAACGCTCTCCGAACAGCCCAAAGCGAGAACGCACC
>JAFTRD010000143.1 GCA_017462425.1 Clostridia bacterium
CTTGCCTTTAGCTGCACGCCCCGGTGAACAGTCCACTGGACTGTTCAGTTTGCGTAACAACCGTGTTAAAACTGCAACCAATCAACGCAAACCGTTTGCCCTGCGGCACACGCCTCCACCCTCGCCTCCCGTCCAAATTCTGTATCATTCCAACAAAAAAAACGCCCACGAGGGGCGTTTTTTAGTTGGAGCAGGTGACGGGAGTCGAACCCGCCGGAACCAGCTTGGGAAGCTGGCGCCATACCGATAGGCGACACCTGCGTTGTTTTTCCATTATAAAGTCTTTTTCCTCCTTTGTCAAGCAAAAAAATCTTATACGAACAACCTAGCGCAAAAAGCGCCCAAGTTTATAAATATCTTGATAAAATTTTTAAATTATGTTATAATGACGTAAAATAAGTTTATAAGTAAAAAGAAGTATCACCATTTCAGAAAAATGTAAGGAAAAATAAATATGGAAAAAGAAAAAATAAAAATACGCACCTTGCCCATTATTCCGCTGCGGGAAAGGGTAATATTCCCCGATACCATCGTAACTGTAGATGCAGAAAGGGAATGTTCGGTCAAGGCAATCGCCGTGGCGGACGAACGGGATAAAATGGTTTTCGTCTGCGCTCAGCGTAACGAAACGGAAAAGAACGTAAGAGCAGAGGATTTATATCTCGTCGGCTGCGTCTGTCAGATTAAACGCGCGGGCGGAATGGGCGGTCTACATCCGAACCGCATTACCGTAGAGGCGCTCTACCGTGCCGAAGCAAAGGAAATATCTTTGGACGACGGCTGTTTTTACGCCGAATGTGAAAAAATCAATCCCATTCACGACAACGAGATGCTGGAAGAGGCATTTTTCCGTACGGCTCGTGCCATCGTACGGGACATTCAGCAGTCCGAGGGCAGATTGGCAAAAGAAGTCTGGTCGCAGCTGGAAACCTGCTGCTATATCGAGCGGTATATCAATATTGCCGCCGGCGGTATGCGTATCCGCAAAGAAATAAAGCAGGAGCTTTTGGCGGAAAAAAAGGTTGTAAACAGACTGCGACTCTTTGAAACCTGTTTGAATGACGAGCTGGAAATCACCAAACTGGAACGCAAAATCTCCGCTACGGTACGTAAAAATATCGACCAGTCGCAAAAGGAATATTACCTGCGTGAGCAGATGCGCGCCATTCGCAAGGAGCTGGGCGACGACGAGGATGAACGGGAGGAATTAAAGAAAAAAATCTTAGGGAAAAACCTCCCCGAAGCGGTGGAAAAGAAAGCGCTCAAAGAGCTTTCCCGCATGGATAAAATGCAGGTGTCCTCTCCCGAATTTACCGTCATCCGCACCTATCTGGATTGGGTGTTAGACCTGCCCTGGGCAGAACAGACCACCGATACCGAGCTGTTGAGCGACTGTGTTCGGGTTTTGGAAGAAGATCACTACGGGTTGGAAAAAATAAAGGAACGCATCACCGAGTATCTTGCCGTTTTAAAACTGACGGGCAGTATGAAAGCGCCTATTTTATGCTTCGTAGGACCTCCCGGCGTGGGTAAAACCTCCATTGCGCAGTCCATTGCAAGGGCGTTGGGCAGAAAATTCGTCCGCATGAGCCTTGGCGGCGTCAAGGACGAGGCGGAAATCAGAGGTCACAGAAGAACGTACATTGGCTCTATGCCGGGCAGAATTTTATACGCCATGAAGGAGGCGGAAACGATAAACCCCGTATTCCTTCTGGACGAGATAGACAAGGTTTCCTCGGATATGCGAGGCGACCCCGCCAGCGCGCTTTTAGAGGTTTTAGACCCCGAACAGAACGCCACCTTCCGTGACAGATTTTTGGAAGAGGCGTACGATTTATCCAAGGTACTGTTCATTGCCACGGCAAACACGCTGGATACCATTCCCGGTCCTCTTCGTGACAGAATGGAAATTATCGAGCTGAACGGCTATACCATGAACGAAAAACGTGAGATTGCCAAGCGCTATCTCTGTCCAAAAAAGATCAAGGAAAACGGGCTAAGCGAAGAGCAGGTTTTCTTCACGGACGAAGCGTTGACGAGCATTATAGACGACTATACCCTGGAAGCAGGCGTCAGAAATCTCGAACGTCATATCGGCACCGTGTGTCGTAAAATCGCCGTAACGTACGCCGATAATAAGGACATGGAAAAGGTTACGGTGGACGGAAAATCGGTAGAGAAATACCTCGGAGCCAAAAAACATTACAAGGAAGATAAAATGCTCGCTTCAGACGAAGTGGGAGCGGCTACGGGGCTTGCTTGGACGGCGTACGGCGGCACCACGCTCACCGTGGAGGTGGCGCTTTCCAAGGGCAAGGGCGACCTTCGCCTGACGGGAAAGCTGGGCGACGTTATGAAGGAATCGGCGCAGGCGGCGCTGACCTATATCCATTCGCATGCCAAGGAGTACGGTCTGGATTCGAGCGTATTTGAAAATACCGACATTCACGTCCACGTACCCGAGGGCGCAACGCCCAAGGACGGTCCCAGCGCAGGCATTACCATTGCCACGGCAATTCTTTCGGCGTTCACGCAAAAACCCGTCCGCCGGGATATTGCCATGACGGGTGAAATTACCCTGCGGGGCAAGGTTCTGCCCATCGGCGGCTTGAAGGAAAAGGCGCTGGCGGCGCACAGAATCGGTATTAAAAACGTCATTATTCCAAACGACAACGCGCGGGATCTGGACGACGTACCCGAAACGGTACGGGAAGAAATGAATTTTATTATAGCGGAAAACGTACAAACGGTATTTTTCAACGCTATTTTGGGGATATAGGGAAGATCAATGATTATCAAAAACGCAACCTTTATCACTTCGGCGGCTCGGGCGGAACAGTTTATTGCGCCCGATAAGCCCATGATTGCCGTCTGCGGCAAGTCAAACGTGGGAAAAAGCTCGCTTATCAATATGCTTGCAAACCAAAAGAAGCTGGCAAAAACCAGTTCTTCCCCGGGCAGAACGAGGCTGGTGAATTATTTCGATTTCGGTGAATTTTTACTTGCCGATTTGCCCGGCTACGGTTATGCGCAGGTTTCCAAGATTGAAAAGGAAAAGTGGGCAAAGACTCTGGAAAATTTCTTCAAGCGTTCCCAAGATATTGCGCACGTGCTGGTTTTGATAGATATCCGTCACGGCGCAACTGAGGACGATATGGCGCTTTTAGAGCTTTTGAACTATTATATCATTCCGTTTACGGTGGTCTTTACCAAGGCGGATAAGCTTTCCAGAATGAAGATAAACGAGCACGCAAAAAAAATTGCCGACAGTATGTGTCTAACAAGGCTCAATACCATTGTCACCTCTTCGGAAAAACGTATCGGGAAAGAGGAGCTGCTCGCAAAAATAGAGAGCGTTATAACGAAAGAATAACCAAACGGCTATTTTCGACGTATAATAATTATAATAAATAGTATTCTTGCTTTCCGTTGGGGCGATATAACGCAGGCGGATTAACACGAGTCGTATACGAAGAAAAGCGAAAGAGAGAACGGACGAACAGGGGTAAGGTATGACTGATAAACAATACGTCAAAACTGTAAACACCGTATCGACGGTTACGCTCGTCGGCAACGTCTTGTTGTCTTTGGCGAAGCTGTTGACGGGTATATTTGCATTTTCCGCCGCACTCATATCCGATGCGGCGCATTCCCTTTCCGATTGTTTTTCCACGATCGTGGTCATCATCGGCGTGCGTATTTCGGCGAAAAAATCGGATAAAGAGCACCCTTACGGACACGAGCGGATGGAGTGTCTTGCGGCGCTCATTCTTTCCGCCATGCTGCTTGCTACGGCAATTTTAATCGGTTGGCAGGGCGTCAATACAATTATCGGTATTGCTGGCGGCGCTGAAATCAGGCAACCTACGTTATTGGCGTTAATCGTAGCGCTTATTTCCGTAATATTGAAAGGCTGGATGTATTTTTATACCGAAAACTATGCCAAAAAGCTCAATTCTTCGTCCTTGCACGGCGATGCAGTGCATCATTTAAGCGATTCACTCTCTTCCGTCGGTGCTTTCGTTGGTATTATAGGCGCTATGTGCGGAATTACCGTACTCGACCCCATTGCATCCCTTCTCATCGGGGTAATGATCGTCAAAGCCGCTTGGGATATATGCCGTATGTCGGTCAATCAACTGGTGGATAAGTCTGCGGACGACGCCAGTGAAAAGGCGATTGCGGACGCCGTGCTTTCCACGGAGGGCGTGGAGCGGATAGACGTTCTCAGAACCCGTCAATACGGCAATAAAATTTTCGTTGACGTAGAAATTGCCGTCTGCGCAGACCTATCTCTGATAGAGGCGCATCGTATCGCCGAACGTGTACACGAAAACGTCGAGCACGGCACCGTTTCTTCGGTCAAGCATTGTATGGTCCACGTCAACCCTTTGACGGGCGAGGACAATCACGAGCTTCCGCAGGACGAAATGTCGTAAATAAGAGATTTAGGGTTGAGTTATTCCTTTCAATAATTCCCCGTAAATTTAAAATCAATCGGATATTCGGCTCGTTCCGCCTCAACGGCAGGAAGGGGCTTTTTCTTTTGGTTAAAAATATTTTATAACCCTTTTGCTTATTGCTTGCATTTTAAAAGCAAAAGGGGTATAATAATGGAGCAAATTGAAAAATAAAACTTTTCGGAGGAATAAAACATGGCATTAGTATCGGCAAAAGATATGCTCAACAAGGCTCTCGCAGGCAAGTATGCGGTGGGTCAGTTCAACATCAACAACCTTGAGTGGACGAAGGCCATTTTGCAGACGGCGCAGGAATTGCAGGCGCCCGTAATCCTCGGTGTTTCCGAAGGCGCAGGCAAATACATGACCGGCTTCAAGACCGTAGCGGATATGGTAAAGGCAATGATCGAAGAAATGAACGTTACCGTTCCCGTAGCGCTCCACCTCGATCACGGCACCTACGAAGGCTGCTACAAGTGCATCAAGGCAGGCTTCTCTTCCATTATGTTCGACGGTTCTCACTTCCCTATCGAGGAAAACGTAGAAAAGACCAAAGAGCTCGTTGGCGTATGCAACGGTCTGGGTCTTTCCTTGGAGGCGGAAGTCGGTTCTATCGGCGGTGAAGAGGACGGCGTTGTCGGCGCAGGCGAATGCGCAGACCCTGAAGAATGCAAGAGAATTTCCGATCTCGGCGTAACCATGCTGGCGGCAGGTATCGGTAACATTCACGGAAAATATCCCGCAAACTGGCAGGGCTTATCCTTTGAAACCTTGGCTGCGGTGAAAGAGAAGGTAGGCGAAATGCCCTTGGTTCTCCACGGCGGTACGGGTATCCCCACCGATATGATCAAGAAGGCAATCTCCTTGGGCGTTGCAAAAATCAACGTAAACACCGAATGTCAGCTCGCATTCCAGGCAGCAACGAGAAAGTACGTTGAAGAAGGCAAGGATTTGCAGGGTAAGGGCTTCGATCCCAGAAAGCTGTTGGCTCCCGGCGTAGCTGCAATCAAGGAAACCGTTAAGGAAAAAATGGAAATTTTCGGTTGCATCGGCAAGGCGTAAGATAAAAAATACCGTATTTTTAACCAATTTATTGGGATTTCAATGCAAGAAAAGCAAAAATTTTGCTAAAACTATTGACGAAGTCCTTTAATTATGGTAAAATATTCCATAGTGATAAAAAAAGCTAAATAAAAAAATTATAAATTGTTTTTGGAGGAATTTCTATTATGGCAAACGTAAAAGTTGCAATCAACGGTTTCGGCCGTATCGGCAGATTGGCTTTCAGACAGATGTTCGAAGCTCCCGGTTATGAAGTTGTTGCTATCAACGACCTGACCGCTCCCAAAATGCTCGCACACCTCTTGAAGTATGACTCTGCACAGGGCAGATATAAGTATGCCGATAAGGTAAGCTGCACCGATCATTCCATCATCGTAAACGGTACGGAAATCGAAATTTACGCTGAAAAAGACGCTAACAACTGCCCTTGGGCAAAGCACAACGTAGACGTAGTTCTGGAATGTACCGGTTTCTACTGCTCCGAAGAAAAGTCCATGGCTCACATCAACGCAGGCGCTAAGAAAGTCGTTATTTCCGCTCCCGCAGGCAAGATGAAGACCGTTGTTTACTCCGTAAACGAAGGCATCCTCACCAAGGACGACAAAATCATCTCCGCTGCATCCTGCACCACCAACTGCTTGTCTCCCATGGCTAACACCTTGAACAAGCTCTGCAAGATTAAGAAGGGTTACATGACCACCATTCACGCTTACACCGGCGACCAGATGGTTCTCGACGGTCCTCACAGAAAGGGCGATCTCCGTCGTGCTCGTGCCGCTGCTGCTAACATCGTTCCCAACTCCACGGGCGCGGCGAAGGCAATCGGCTTGGTTATCCCCGAACTCGACGGCGTTTTGGACGGATGCGCTCAGCGTGTACCCGTACCCACCGGTTCCTTGACCCAGCTCGTAGCTATTTGCGAAGGCGAAGTTGACGCTGCTACCGTAAACGCTGCTATGAAGGCTGCTTCTTCCGCTTCTTTCGGCTACACCGAAGAAGAACTCGTATCCTCCGACATCGTTGGTCTTACCTGCGGTTCCTTGTTCGACGCTACGCAGACCAAGTGCATGCCCGTAGGCGACGGCACCACCTTGGTTAAGGTAGTTTCCTGGTACGATAACGAAAACTCCTACACCAGCCAGATGGTAAGAACCATTAAGCACTTCGCTGAACTCAACTAATTCAATTCAATATTCAATAGAACTTCAAAACTCCCGTTTATTTAAACGGGAGTTTTTTTTACGCCAAGCGCATGCATACTTGCCTTGCCTACGGTATAAAATCAACGCAATCAGGGCATAGTAAGAGCAAAGATTTTTCAAAGAGGGGAACAACTGCTTTGCTCGATAAGCGAACGGCGTTTTTATTACAGAAGATAAACGTACTGTGTGCGGACGGGAATTACAAAATTCTGGAAAAGGACGAGCTGCTCTCCGCCTTTCCCGACCATCTTGCGCAAAGCGAAGAGGGGTTGGACGGTATGCTTGCCTATCTTCAGGAGCACGAATACGTAGATATAAAATACGCCGATAAGGAACGGGGGGTATATTGCCTATATCCCCTGCCTGCAGGCAGGCTCTATCACGAAAAGACGTCCGAGCGTCGGGCAGAGGCGGTCAGCAGTTTCAAAAAATTTCTGTTTACGGCCTTCTTTGCTGCGTTTTTGGGCGCTTTTTTCGGCGCAGGCATCGTGGCGGTGTTAACCGCAATTATGGGCTGAACTATGCTCAATTTGAAAGAACGCCGGGTAATGGATATCGTCTACGAGCTCTGCCAAGACGAGGGGAGCTGTCTTTGTGCGCCTTGGGACATTCTTCAACGCTTTGACGCAAAGGAAAACTGGAACGAGAGCAAGCTGGAAAAAATTTTATGCGACCTGCAGTCGGACGGCTATCTCGATTTAATCCGTTCGGACAGAAAGGGCGACCCCATGTACGTAATCACCCTGCGTTCCAACGGGTTTGCCTATCGGCGTGAAAGCTTACAGGTCAAGCGCAATATTTATTTCAAAGTAGCCCTCACCGTCGGCGGCGCTATTTTCTCCTTTCTCATCGGTCTGTTGCTGCGCGCGCTTTTTTCTTAAACAAGTGTTTGTTTTTATTTGTATAAACAATTGATTTTTTTTCAAATAAGCGGTATAATACAATCAACGAATCTTTTTTTACGGGACGAGAAAATAAATGGAGTTCAAACTGCACTCAAAATTTCAACCGACGGGCGATCAGCCGCAGGCAATCGAAAAGCTGACCGAAGGCGTATTGGACGGCATTCGTACGCAGGTACTGGTCGGCGTTACGGGCAGCGGTAAGACGTTTACCATGGCAAACGTCATTCAAAACGTGCAAAAGCCCACGCTGGTCATTGCGCACAACAAGACCTTAGCGGCGCAGCTGTGCAACGAATTCCGTGAATTTTTCCCCGAAAACCGTGTGGAATATTTCGTTTCCTATTACGATTATTACCAGCCCGAAAGCTATATTCCCTCCACCGATACGTATATTGAAAAGGATTTAAGCCTGAACGACGAAATAGACAAGCTCCGTAACTCCACCACCTGCTCTTTGGGCGAAAGGGAGGACGTTATCGTCGTTTCCTCCGTATCCTGCATTTACGGTCTGGGTGCGCCCGAGGAATATTTTAAGTTATCCATCTCCCTGCGCCCGGGCGACTGTATCGAACGGGATGCGCTGATGCGTCGATTGATAGAATTACAATATTCCCGTAACGATACCGACTTCAAGCGTGCAACCTTCCGCGCGAGGGGGGATATTCTGGAAATTTTTCCTGCGTCGAACTCGGAAATCGCTATACGTGTTGAGTTTTTCGGTGACGAAATCGAGAGAATCTTTGAAGAGGACGCCTTAACGGGCAAGATTGTAAACGAACTTAAGCACGCCGTCATCTTCCCCGCCAGCCATTACGCCGTGGGCAGCGAGCGCTTGGGCTCGGCTCTTTCCATCATTGCAAAGGATTTAGACGACGAAGTGAAGGCGTTTGAATCGGCGGGCAAGCTGTTGGAAGCGCAGCGTCTTGCCCAGCGCACCAATCACGATTTAGAGATGATTCGGGAGATTGGCTACTGCTCGGGGATTGAAAATTACAGCCGTTATTTTGACGGCAGAAGCCCGGGCGAACCGTCCTTTACGCTGTTAGATTATTTTCCCAAAGGGGAATTTCTCGTCTTTATAGACGAAAGCCACATGACCATTCCGCAAATCCGCGCTATGTATCACGGCGATCTGTCACGCAAAACCAACCTGGTGGAATAGGGTTTCCGTATGCGTTCGGCGTACGACAACCGTCCGTTGAAGTTCGACGAGTTTGACGCGCGTGTTCCGCAGCTGATCTGCGTATCGGCAACGCCTGCGCCGTACGAAATGGAACAGGCAGGCAACGTGGTGGAACAGCTTATCCGCCCCACGGGGCTTTTGGACCCCCTCGTAACCGTCAAGCCCACCAAGGGACAGATTGACGATTTACTCTCCGAAATTAACGTTGTCGTGTCGCAAAAAGGCAGGGTATTGGTCACAACTTTAACCAAACGTATGAGCGAAGAGCTGACCGATTACCTAAAAGAACACGGCGTAAAGGTCAAGTACATGCACTCCGATATCGACGCTTTGGAGCGTATCGACATCATCAACGGACTTCGCAGCGGCGAGTTCGACGTACTCTGCGGCATTAATCTTTTACGGGAGGGCTTGGACCTACCCGAGGTGAAATTGGTAGCAATTTTAGACGCCGATAAAGAGGGTTTTTTACGCAGCGATACGGCGCTGGTGCAGACCATTGGCCGTGCGGCGAGAAATAGCGAAGGTCGGGTAATTATGTACGCCGATACGGTTACGGGCTCTATGCGCCGTGCCATCGGCGAAACCGAGCGCAGGCGTAAAATTCAGGACGAGTACAACAAATCGCACGGCATTGTGCCAAAAACCATCATCAAAGAAGTCAAATCCACCTTAAATATAACCAAGAAAAAGAAAGCGGGCGAGGGTCTTTCCAACAAAGACATTCCTGCGGAAATAGAAAAGCTGAAGGCGCTGATGAAGGTCGCTTCAGCGCAGCTCGATTTTGAACGTGCAATCGAGATTCGTGATACCATTGCGCAGTTGCGTATGCGCATACGAAAATAAACGCACTAAAATACACCAAACGTTCAAAGGGAAGAAATCCCGCCGATTAAAAAAACTATGAAAGAAGAAATTTTTGTCAAGGGCGCAAAGGAAAACAACTTAAAAAATATAGACGTGCATATTCCCCGCAATACGTTGACCGTATTCACGGGTCTTTCGGGCAGCGGTAAATCCACGCTCGCCTTCGATACGATCTTTGCCGAGGGGCAGCGCCGGTATATGGAGAGCCTGTCCTCCTACGCCCGTCAATTTTTAGGTCAAATGGAAAAGCCCGACGTGGAGTTCATAGACGGACTTTCCCCTGCTATCTCCATCGACCAGAAAACCACGTCGCACAACCCCCGTTCCACGGTGGGTACGGTTACCGAAATTTACGATTATTTCCGTCTGTTATTTGCAAGGGTAGGCGTACCCCATTGTCCTAATTGCGGCAGGGAGATCCGCCGTCAGACGGTAGACGAAATCGCCGATCAGGTACTATCCATGCCCGAGGGGAGCAAGATTTTAGTCAACGCCCCCGTCGTTCGGGGCAGAAAGGGCGAATACGCCAAAGAGCTTGCCTCTTACCGTAAAAGCGGTTTCGGCAGGGTAAAGATAGACGGCATCGTCTACGACTTACAGGAAGAGATCAAGCTGGATAAAAATATAAAGCACAATATCTTTGTGGTGGTAGATAGGTTAATCGTCAAGAGCGGCGTTTCAAAGCGTCTGAGCGAAAGTCTGGAAACGGCGTTAAAGCTCGCCGACGGACTGGTGGTTATCGACTGCGAGGGCAAGGAGGACTTATACTCCGTCAACTACGCCTGTCCCGATTGCGGTATTTCTCTGGAAGAGATAGAGCCGAGAATGTTCTCGTTCAATACCCCTTACGGCGCCTGTCCCGAATGTTTGGGCTTGGGCTTTAAGCAGACGGTAGATCCCGACCTTATCTGTCCCGACAAGAGCAAGACCCTGCGTGAGGGCGCTATTCACGCCGGGGATTGGATGCTCGATTCCAACGCCACCAACTTAATGTACGTCAAAGCGCTTGCCAAGCATTACGGCTTTTCTCTCGACACGC
>JAFTRD010000012.1 GCA_017462425.1 Clostridia bacterium
GGTTGGAACTGGCAGATGGTTGACGATATGTCCACCTCTATTTTGGCAAGCCTCGGTCAGTTTATCCAGCCCGTCTTTACCCCCTTGGGCTTTGGCTCGCAGCTGAGTGTATGGGGCTGGGCGTTCGGCGTTGCCGCCGTATGCGGTCTGATTGCAAAAGAGGATGTCATCGCCGTATTCGGCACGCTGGCGGCGTGCATTATCGGTGCGGAAATGGTAGAGGACGAATCGGGAGTCTCCTACGTTATCGAAATGATAAACGCTACGGGCATCACCGTTCCCGGCTTAATTGCGTTTATTGCATTCAACATGACCACCGTTCCCTGCTTTGCGGCAGTGGCTGCGGCAAAGACGGAGTTGCCGAATAAAAAGACCTTCTATTGGACGCTCTTGTTCTGGATTGCTACCTCCTATATCGTAGGCGCCGTTATTTACACCGTGGGTTCTTGGTGGTGGACGGCGTTCATCTGGGCGGCGGTCGTGGCGGCTGTGGCTGTGGGAGTCGTCATGTTCAACCGTAAAAAGAAGGAAGTATAAGCTCTTATGGGATTCTTGGAAATTATCATCATCATTGCAGCCGTCCTCATCGTGGTAGGCGTTATCGGTTACTCTATTTATAAAAAAGTAACGGGGAAATCCAATGGTTGCGACTGTGGCTCGGCTTACGGCTGTGGAGCTTGTCACAACTGTTCGCATTATAAAACCTCTCATAAAAACGAAGAAGATAAATAATTCATTCCATCGGCGCTTAAAAACAGAAGCGCCGATTGTTTGTTTTTTATTTTAAATTTCTTGCAAAATTTTCAAAGATACGCTATACTGAAAATATGGAAAATCAGTTTGAAAAGGCTTTAAACATCATGCAGAATCTTCCCAAGGGCGCAACGCTTTTATTGCATAGCTGTTGTGCGCCCTGTTCTTCTGCGTGCCTGGAATTACTCCATCAATACTTTCAGGTAACCGTGCTATATTATAACCCCAATATCGACGAGGAAGGGGAATATACCAAGCGCAAGCAAGAGCAAATCCGTCTTTTAAATCAAACGGGCTGGGCAAACTTTTTGGACTGCGATCACGATAAAGATGCGTTTAACAGCGTATACGAGGGCTTAGAGGACGCTCCAGAAAGAGGCGAGCGCTGTTATAAATGTTACGCTCTGCGCCTTACCAAAACGGCAGAGGAGGCAAAAAGGGGCGGCTACGATTATTTTACCACCACGCTGTCTATCTCGCCCTATAAAGTTGCCCGTTGGATCAACGAAATCGGGTATAAATTGCAAGAACAAACGGGCGTTTCGTTTCTCCCGTCCGACTTTAAAAAGAAGGGTGGATATCTCCGTTCCATCGAGCTTTCCAAGGAATACGGTCTGTACCGCCAGAATTTCTGCGGTTGCCGTTTTTCCCGAAAAGAGGCTTTAGACCAAAAATAAAAAATAGTTTTAAAAATTTTGTCATTTGGCGTTTTTTCTGCTTGACAATTTTTATCATTTCAAATATAATAGCATAGCGTAACGTTGAAAAACGTGTCATGCGTCAAAATAATGCTGCTATGGCTCAGTAGGTAGAGCACTTCCTTGGTAAGGAAGAGGTCACCGGTTCAAATCCGGTTAGCAGCTCCATATAGCGGCGATAAATAAGCTATCGTCCCGAAAAGCCTTGATGATTCAAGGCTTTTTTTCACTTTATCAATAGTGATTTTGTCCAAATAATCATA
>JAFTRD010000144.1 GCA_017462425.1 Clostridia bacterium
AAAGCCCGTGTACTCGTCGGGGTCTACGCCGCAGTTTTCGAGGACGTGGCGGTTGACCATGCCCGAGCCGAGCACTTCGATCCAGCCCGTACCCTTGCAAAGCCGGCAGCCCTTGCCCGAGCAGACGAAACAGCTTAAATCGACCTCCACCGAGGGCTCGGTGAACGGGAAATACGAGGGACGCAGGCGCACTTTCGTAGCCGACGTAAACATTTTGGAGGCAAACTCCTCGAGCATACCCTTAAGATCGCAGAGGGTGATGCCCTTATCCACTACCAAGCCCTCCATCTGGTGGAACATAGGCGAATGGGTAGCGTCGTCGTCCGGACGGAACACTCTGCCCGGGGATAAAATTTTAATGGGCGGCTTTTGGTTTTTCATGACACGAATTTGCCCGGCGGAAGTTTGCGTTCTGAGCAGTAACTTTAAATCTTCCGTGAGATTGAAGGTGTCCTGCATATCTCTCGAGGGATGGTCGGGCGAGGTATTGAGCGCCGTGAAGTTGTGGTATTCAGTCTCCGTTTCGGGACCCTCGAATACCTGGAAGCCCATGCCTGCAAAGATGTCGATGAGCTCGTTCCTGACTAAGGTTACGGGGTGCAGATTGCCCTCGGTATATTTCTTGCCGGGCAAGGTTACGTCGATCGCTTCGTCTAAATATTTCTTTTCCAATTCCTTCTGCTTTAAGGCTTGCTCGAATACGGCAATTTTTTCCTCTATCTGCTGCTTGACCTCGTTTACCATTTTACCGAATACGGGGCGCTCTTCCTTGGATAAATTACGCATACCGCTCATCACGTCTTTGAGCTTTGCCTGAATGTTGAGCTTTGCCGCATACAGTTCTTTGGTGGACGTGGCTTTTTCAAGCTCTTCGTCTACGCCTTTTTGCAGTTCGTCCAGTTGGCTGTTGTTCATATATTCTCCTCTCTTTCTTTTTTTGTAAAGTAAAAAAAACGCCCCGTGGGTCCGTTGACCCACAGGGCGAAAGTTCCGCTGTACCACCTGTGTTCGGGAGTGAATAAACGCTACTCCCCTCATTGCTCCTTTAACGCAGGAAAAAATACGTCTTTTCTTACTGAATTTTGGGAAAAGCAGCTCCAAAGTGAAACGGAAAATCCCTCGCTTTTACCTGCCTTTCAGCCTACGGGCACGCTCTCTTTTCAAAACGGATGTTGGGATAAACCTATCTTTTTCAACGCCTTTTTAGTATTATAGGTAATATTATAGGTAATTTTAAAGGCGTTGTCAAGTTGTTTAAGGCTTTATTTTTATTTATATTTAACGGGATTAAACAGCGTAGGGGTTGGGTTTAAATAAAATAGAGATGAGATCTATAATCCAACCAATACCGAAAATGCCGAAAGTGAACACGTATACTAAACCCAAACCGATTTTACCTTCATAAAATTTGTGTGCGCCGAAATAGCCTAAAAATAAACAAAGGAAAAAGGATATCCATTTATTTACTAATCTCATACCCACGAAATTGTTATTATTCGCAGAAGCAAAAGAAGAAGCGCTTGTCACGTTATTGATAACGATACCCTCTTTATCGCCGCCTATTGTTTCCACTTGTCTGCCGCATTTAATGCAAATTACCGCATCATACGGAATTTTTTCACCGCAATGCTTACAAAATTTCAACTCTTCCATATTACCCTCCGTATGTAATGAAAATATTTAATATGTTTATTATATTCTAATTATAATTAGAAGTCAAGCGAAATATACTAATTATTGTTAGAATATTTTCATGGAAAATCTAGATAGAAAAAAATTGGGAGAGCGATTAAAATCGTTACGAAAAGAAAAAAATTTAGGGCAAAACGCTTTGGCAAAGGCGATAAACGTGAGTAACGCCTCTATAAGTTACTGGGAAACGGGAAAACAAGAACCGTGTGCCGAGGCTCTTTTTAAACTTGCCGTATTTTTTAACGTTTCGGCAGACTATATTTTGGGCATTACCGATTATTAAATATAAAACCGTTGCAGAATTTTTGCAACGGTTATTTTTTACTGGTTGTATTTTTTATTATTAAAATACTCCGTCCATTTTTCGGGTAACCAGCGGCTCATCAGACGATACGCCTTGTTCTTCCGCCCGGGCACAAAGGTAATGGCAGGGTTATTTTTTAACAGCTCCACCACCACGGCATCGGCAACCTCCTGCGGGCTCATGCCGCCCTGTTCCATGTTGGCAAGCGCCGCCACCGCCTTGTGTACGTCCTTGGCGTATTCTCCGTTCTCGTCGTCCGAATATATTTTCCGTTTAAACGTAAACGACGTGGACGTGCCGCCGGGCTGTACGGCGGTGAGCGTGATATTATAATGCCTCAGCTCGGTTCTTGCGCCCTTTACCAACATATCCAGCGCCGCTTTGGACGAGGAATAAAAGCTGTCGAAGGGAATGGGATACGAACTGCCCAACGAGCTGATTAAAAAGATTTTACCGCCGTTCTTCTTCATATAGGGAAGAGTGCAACGAATGGCACGTATTGCGCCGAAATAGTTTACCTCGAACAGGTAGCGTATATCTGCCTCTTTCGCCACTTCCAGAGGCGCCGCCATGGAAAACCCTGCCGAATAGACGAGCAGAGAAACGTGCTTGTATTCTGCCCCGATCGCCTGCAAGGCGTGCTCCAGCTCCTCCCCTTGCGTAACGTCTGCCGTTATATTTTTGACCCGTTCGTTTTTGGCAAGCCCACGGGACACGTTTACTACCGTATACCCCTTGGAAAGCAGCGCCGTTGCCAGCTCCAAACCAATACCCGACGAGGCGCCCACGATGACCGCTACGGGCTTACAGGCAGAGCCCTTTGCGCCGTTCTTTTTTTCCGATTTAACTTCCGTACTTATTTCCGTATTCGTTTCCGTCTGATTTTTTTCCATGCCAACAGTATTTACTGATTTTGAAAAACTATACACCGTTGTAAAATTTTCCCTACCAAATCGTTATCCCAATGCTAAGTCTAAAAGCATCATGACGGCAAAGCCCAATATTATCCCAAACGATGCGGTAATTTTATTCTGTTCAAAACAATCGGGGATAAGCTCCGAGCAGACCACGGCAATCATAGCGCCGGCGGAAAAGGAGAGCGTCCAAGGCATAAGCCCTCGGATAAAGCCCACCGCCACAGCGCCGAGCACGGCGCCCAGAATCTCTACGATACCCGAAGCCTGCGCAAAAAAGAAGGCTTTTAAATTGCCGTACCCCAGCGCCTTGAGCGGGTACGCCACGCACACGCCCTCGGGGAAATTTTGGATACCGATGCCCAGCGCCAGCATGAGAGCGGATACCACCCCTGCCGTATCGCCTGCCGCTACCGAAGCGAACGCAACGCCCACCGCCATGCCTTCGGGGAGATTATGTAGAGTGACGGCGGAGTATAAAAGCGCGCTTTTACGCCCTGCGCCGCCCTGTAAAGAGTTGATTTTATTTAAAAATAAGTCGCTGCCGACGATGAACGCACCGCCCAGTAAAAAGCCCGTCGTTACGACGATATACGTGGGGATGGGTGTGTTGTATTCTATGGCAGGAAGCAACAGAGAAAAGAAACTGGCGGCAATCATAATGCCCGCTGCGCCGCCCATCATGGCGGTAAGAAAGCGTCCGTTTACCTTTTTGGAAAAGAAGATAAGGCTTGCGCCCAGCGCCGTCATGAAATAAGTAAAAATAGAGGCGATAAACGCCTGTAAAACGCTGTTTAAACTGAAAAACCACTGCATTTGTAAATAAGTCCTCCGTCGTAGAAAGTAACGCCTTATTTACAGTATATGCCGTACGTGCGCAAAGGCGTTCCCTATGCGAAAAAAGCCTTACGAAAAAAATGGCATAATTAACGCAAAAAGCGGACACAATAGGAATATGAAAAAACGCCTCTTACGCATTGGATTTTGTATGTTCCTCACGGTGATTATGCTGTTTTGTTATCACCGCTATCAAGCGCAGAATAAGCCCGTATTTGCCATGGGACAGGAAAATAAGTGCATTTATCTCACCTTCGACGACGGCCCCTCCGATTCCACTACGCCCTTGATTTTGGACACGCTAAAAGAGGAGAACGTGAAGGCGAGCTTTTTTATCATCGGCAGACAGGCTAAACGCCGCCCCGAGCTTTTGAAACGCATTTATAACGAAGGGCATACGGTGGGGATTCATTCCTATTCGCACGATTACGCCCAGATTTACACCTCGCCCGTTGCGCTTTTGGAGGATATAGAAAAATGCTCTGCCGTATTGGAGAACGTTCTGGGCTTGAAGACCAATTTATACCGTTTTCCGGGCGGAAGCTTTTCTTTAAGACGGGAACTGGTGGACAACGTTCAGGCGGCAGGCTACCGCTACGTGGACTGGAACGCCAGCTGCCGTGACGCCGAAATTTTAAACGCCTCTGCCGACGAACTGTTTCAAGCGGCGATTACTACCCCTGCCGACAGAAAGAAAATAATCATGCTCTTGCACGATTCCGCTCACCGCAAAAATACCGTAGAGGCATTGAAAATGATTATACGATATTACAAAAACGCAGGCTATGAATTTAAAACGTTATAAGATGCAACATAAAAAAGCTCACCTCAAAATAGAAGTGAGCTTTTTATTGTTACGTTTTTATTAACCGTAAATAGCCAATACCAAAGCCGCTGCGCTTACCGCATCAAGCTGCCAACCGTTTTCTTCGCTCTTTACTACCTTAACGGTAAGGTCGCCTTCTTTCTTTCCATGGTCTTTAAGGTTTCGTCTACCATACCCTTGGTTTTTTCTTTCAAAAGCATCTTTAACGTAAGCTCGGTGCCGCTGTAACCGCTGTATTCGATTTCAATGGTGCAAACGGTTCCTTCCTCGTTCGTATCGGAATCTTCTACCTTATAAGAGAAGCTACCTGCCGTTTTTTCGAAAATATAATCGGCAATTTCACTGTCGCTGCTGGGGTTGGTTAATTGAGGATTTCCCACAACGTAGGTTGCCGCCTTTTCCAAATCGGCTTTCTTAACCGCTTTTACGAAAGAAGACA
>JAFTRD010000145.1 GCA_017462425.1 Clostridia bacterium
AAGAAAACTTAGAGGCGACCGTCGTTGCCAAGGTAAAGGCGGAAAAACGCCTGACCATGACCTGGAACGGTAAGAAAATCGTAGACCTCTCCCGTGAAGTCTTAAACTCCAACGGCGCCGAAAAGCATATCGACATTACCCCCGTTGCGCCTGAAAATTATCAAAAAACCGTCAGCGGCGATTTCATCGTAGAATACAAAAAACTGGCAGGGGATTTAAACGTCTGCTCAAAGCGCGGACTTTCCGAACGTTTCGACTCCACTATCGGCGCAGGCACGGTACTCATGCCCTTCGGCGGTCAAAATCAGCTTACGCCCATTCAGGCAATGGTGCATAAAATTTCCGTTGAGCAGAAGGATACGAAAACCTGTTCTTACATGGCTTGGGGCTACAACCCGTTCATTGCGGAAAAAAGCCCTTACCACGGCGCATATCTTGCGGTAGTGGAATCGGTTTCCAAGCTCATCGCAACGGGTGCTACCTTTGAGGACGTATATCTCACGTTCCAGGAATACTTCGAGCATCCCAACACCGACGGCAAGCGTTGGGGCAAGCCCTTGGCGGCGCTCCTTGGCGCATTCCAGGCACAGAAAGAGCTGAAAATCGGCTCTATCGGCGGTAAAGACTCCATGAGCGGTTCGTTTGAAGATTTAGACGTGCCGCCCACGCTGGTCTCCTTCGCCGTTACCACGGGCAACGTAGACGAAGTCGTTTCCAATCATTTCAAAGCGGCAGGGCATAAAGTAGTACTCTTACAGCCCGCATACGATAAAAACAATCTGCCCGAAACGACAAGCTTGATGCAGGTATACCAAACGGTCAGCGAGCTTTTATCCAGCGGTAAAGCGGTTGCGGCGTACACGCCCACCTACGGCGGCGTAGCCGAAGCGGTGATGAAAATGTCCTTCGGCGACGGCATCGGCTTTGCGTTCGAAAAACAAGTAACCGTATCCGAGATTTTCGGTTATAACTACGGTTCGTTCATTCTCGAACTTGCCTGTGACGAAGAAATCGGCAAGCTCCTTGGCTATACCACCGAAGAACAGGCTGTTTCCTATCAGGACGATAAAGTATCCTTAGCCGAGCTTTTACAAATCTACGAGGGTAAATTAGAACCCATCTATTCCTGTAATATCCGTCAGGGCAAGGGTGAAGTAAAAGCGTTCTCTTACGAGGCAAAGAGCTATCCCACGCCTGCAATCAAGACTGCAAAGCCCAAGGTTTTAATTCCCGTATTCCCCGGTACCAACTGCGAATACGATTCTGCAAAGGTCATGAACGCCGCGGGCGCCGAAAGTAAAATTATCGTCATCAATAACTTAACGGCAGACGGCATTGCCAAGTCCGTTGAATATTTTGCAAACGAGCTGAAAACCTCGCAAATGGTATTCATTCCCGGCGGTTTCTCGGGCGGTGACGAGCCGGACGGCTCGGGTAAGTTCATCACGGCGTTCTTCAGAAACGCTGCGGTGAAAGAGGAAGTTACCCGTCTGTTAGAGGAGCGTGACGGCTTAATGTGCGGTATCTGTAATGGTTTCCAGGCGCTCATCAAACTCGGTTTAGTACCTTACGGTAAAATCATTGACACGGACGAAAATTGTCCTACGTTGACGTTTAACACCATTTCCCGTCACCAATCCCGTTTGGTCAGAACCCGCATTGCATCCAACAAATCGCCTTGGCTCTCTCAAACCAAGGTGGGCGATATTTACACCGTTCCCATCTCCCACGGCGAAGGCAGATTCTACGCAAGCGACGCACTCATTCAAGAGCTTGCAAAGAACGGACAAATTGCCACCCAATACGTCGACGAAAAGGGAAATCCTACGTCTGACGTTCGCTTCAACCCCAACGATTCCGCTTACGCCATCGAGGGTATCACCTCTCCCGACGGCAGGGTATTCGGAAAAATGGGTCATTCCGAGCGAATGGGTTACGGTTTATACAAGAACGTACTCGGCGAATACGATATTAAAATGTTTGAAAGCGCCGTCAAGTATTTTAAATAAGATAAAACATCAGGAGGATTTTCTATATTATGGCATATTATTATCCCGAGCCTTCCAGAACTTTCAGCGAATATCTTTTAGTTCCCGGCTACACCCCCGAAGGCTGTATTCCCGCAAACGTCAGCTTAAAAACGCCCCTCGTAAAATATAAGAAGGGCAAAGAGGAATGTCCCATCAGTTTAAATATTCCCATGGTTTCCGCCATCATGCAGTCGGTTTCGGACGACAGAATGGCAATAGCCTTGGCGAAAGAAGGCGGTATGTCCTTCATTTACGGCTCTCAGTCCATTGAGGACGAGGCTGCAATGGTTGCCCGTGTCAAAAACTATAAAGCCGGCTTCGTGGTCAGCGATTCCAACGTTACGCCCGAATCCACTTTGGCAGACGTGTTGGCTGTGGTAGAGCAGAAAGGTCACAATACCATCGCCGTCACCGAGGACGCAACCCCCAACGGTAAACTTCTCGGCATCGTTACGGGCAGAGATTACCGTGTCAGCCGCATGAATCTTACCGAAAAGGTAAAAAGTTTCATGACGCCCATCGAAAAACTGATCATTGCCCCCGAAAATACTACGCTCAAAGAGGCAAACGATATTATTTGGGACCATAAATTGAACTCGCTTCCCATCGTCGATAAAAACGGCAAGCTGATGTACTTCGTATTCCGTAAGGATTATTCTGCGCACAAGGACAATCCCTTGGAGCTTTTAGACAAAAACAAGCGCTTCATGGTCGGCGCAGGCATCAACACCCGTGACTATGAAGAACGTGTTCCCGCCTTGGTTGAAGCCGGCGCAGACGTACTCTGCATCGACTCTTCCGAGGGTTACAGCTGCTGGCAGGCAAAGACCTTGGAATTTATCCGTAAAAAATACGGCGATAAAGTAAAGGTCGGCGCAGGCAACGTAGTCGATCGAGAGGGCTTTATGTTCCTCGCAAAAGCCGGCGCAGACTTCATTAAAATCGGTATCGGTGGCGGTTCTATCTGTATCACCCGTGAGCAAAAGGGTATCGGTAGAGGTCAGGCGACGGCGGTTATCGAGGTTGCGCAGGCAAGAGATGAATACTTCAAGGAAACGGGCATCTACGTTCCCATCTGTTCGGACGGCGGCATCGTGCACGACTATCACATGACCTTAGCTCTCGCTATGTGAGCCGATTTTATGATGCTCGGCAGATATTTTGCCCGCTTTGACGAAAGCCCCACTCCCAAGCTCAACGTCAACGGTACGTACGTAAAAGAATACTGGGGCGAGGGCAGCAACCGTGCCCGTAACTGGCAGCGTTACGACTTAGGCGGCAAGGGTTCTTTAATGTTTGAAGAGGGCGTCGACTCCTACGTAACCTACGCAGGCAGTCTGCACGACAACGTAGAAAGAGCTTATATAAAGTAAAATCCACCATGTGTAACTGTGGGTTCCTGTCCATTCCCGAAATGCAGGCAAACGCCAAAATGACGGTGGTATCCTCCACCTCCATCGTAGAGGGCGGCTATCACGACGTTATGCTTCGTTCCACCACGGTAAACAAGGGTTAATCAATAATTTTTGTTATAAAAAAACTCTCCATTTTTTGGAGAGTTTTTTAGGTTTGGCGCAGGGAGAGGGATTCTCGCCTTTAGCGGCGCGCCCCGCT
>JAFTRD010000146.1 GCA_017462425.1 Clostridia bacterium
AAAACGCCTGCGAATGATAGGACTCGATGCGCAGGGCAAATCCACCCATGCCCAAGCCGAGAAAGGTGAGCGCAAGGAAAAAGCATAGCATCGCTTTTACTTTTTTCTTAGCTACGATAACGTAAACGGCGAACGGAATGAGGGTAAGCAAGGCAAAGAGTAAGCTGACCCCGTGAAAGAGCGAGGCGTAACAAAAGCCTGCGCCCGTTGCCAGAGCAGCAGCCGAAAGAGCCAACGGACGCAGATTGATGAAAGTTTTTTGTATAAAATTGTCCTGAGTTTCCCGTTCTTCGTTACACTTCATAACGCTTCAAGGGCTGCGCTACCTGCACGAAATTACTCTTGCGGGCGTTTTCGTATTCCGCCTGCGTGTGCATGGGACACAGATGGGAAAGCACGGCTTTCACGCCGTAGCGCACCGCCAGTTCCTCCATGATTTCCACGCTTAAATGCCCGCCCTCCTTGGGGTATTCCGCCCCGATAAAGGGCGCGCCGCCCAACCAGAGGTCGCACTCTAAAAGCAAGCGCTCGAGATTGGGGCATACGTTCGTATCGCCCGAGTAAACCAACCGTCTGCCGCTTTTTTGCTCGGTGAAACGCACGCCGTAATTAGGTACGCCGTGACGCAGCTTGGAAAAATGCGCCTGAACACCGGCAAAAGCATAGCTTGCGCCCTCCTTAACGCCGATAAAACGGAAATAGGGATACTGCCGTTCCAGCTGCGCTATATCCTCAGCGATCGGCGGAACGTAACACGGAATTCGGCTTTGCAGCTTTCCCAGTTTACTTAAAAGCTCGAGGTAATAATTGAATACGCCCATATCCGAAATATGGTCGTGGTGCAGGTGGGAGAGCACGACGGCGGAAATATTTTCGGGCTTACAATATTTTTGAAGCCTTGCAAATACGCCGCTGCCCATATCGAGAGAAACAAGCCCTGCGCCCGTTTTCACCAGATACCCCGCCGTAGCGCCATCTGCCGCAGGATAGGGTCCGTTACAACCCAAAACGATAAGTTCCATAAAAAGACTCCTTAGTCTACGTTTTCTACGTTTTTTGCGTTTTTTACGTTTTCTACGTTTGTCTGCGTTATTCTACGCCAAAGAAATTCTGTCGGATACCGAACGGAGGAAAAGCCCCTCTTTTTCTCCGAGCGTAATGCAGGAATTGATGAACGACACCCACCGTTCGCTCGGTTTATTCACCCCGAACGTACTTGAAACGATGCTGATGATCTCGTCCACGTACAGCGCCACCTTATCCTCGAGTGCCGCATGAATGAGCGCAACCGTTTCGTAAGGGGTAAAGTCGGTTTCCGATTTTCTCAAAGGCTCTCCTTCCTCTATGCGGTAACGCTCGTAGTTGTTATAGCGTTCACTCTTTCGGTAATACGTTTCGCCTAAAATTTTCTCTTCTTTCAAAGCGCAGGCGGCGATGAGCTGATCCATTTTCGCCTCAACCTTAGCGCCGTATTTAACCACGCCCAGCGTGGAAAGACAGCGCTTTTTAAGGAAGGTAGCGGAAATGGGCTCTTCCGCCGTTACGATGCGTTTGAGGCGGGAGATAATTTCCTCCTCGTTTCCTGCCTCGGTGATAAACGCCGCCGATTCTGTCAACCGATCTATCTTCGCTGCTTTATAGAGCCGCTTTGCGTGCGAAACGGCGCCGCCCACACGCTTATCAGCGCCCGTGAGCCTATCCAGACATTCCTTTATCTTCTTGATTTCACGCTTGGGATTGTTGTAATAATTGATGCTGTAAAGTCTTAAAACGTTCCAGTTGTTGCGCTTTAGGGTGCGTATCTGTAATACGTTTCTGTCCTTTACGGAGAACTGCGTGGTGGCGTCCAGAATGACGGCAAGAATAAAGCGTGATTTGTTTTTGGGGTCTACCACGGCAACGTCTATCTTGAAATTGGAAGCGCCCACGTCCTGACGGCATTCATAGCCGTACGAGGACAGCTCTTTGGCGATATATTTTCCGATGCTCTCCGTTCTGATTGCCTTAGCGCTGTTGACGGCAAGCGAAGTTCTGCCCTTTTGCGCAAATTCCAAAAAGGCTTTCAGCCCTGCCACGCCCTTGGAATTGGTACGGGACAGGTCGATGAGCGAAGAGGTCATGGAGGAGAATACCGCCATTTCCTCCCTTGCACGGGAAACGGCTACGTTCAGACGCCGCCAACCGCCCGCCTGGTTTAAAGGACCGAAGTTTAAGGATATTCTACCCTGACGGTCGGGACCGTAGCAGACGGAGAATAGAATGACGTCACGCTCGTCGCCCTGTACGTTTTCAAGATTTTTAACGAAGAGCGGCTCTTCACGCTCGTACGCCGCCTCCTCTAAGCGGTTGTCCGCTATGGCTCGGGTGAGCTTGCGCTCGATATAGTCCTTCTGTACCCCCGAAAAGGTGACGATACCCATACTGGAACGGCTCAATACGGGGTCCTTCAACCGACGCAGAACGTCGGCAATCAGCGCATCCGCCTCCGCCTCGTTGCGTTTTGTGCCGCCTCTTTCATACACGCCGTCCTCCACGAGTATCAGTTTTACCTTGCTGTCCAGCGAATCGGGGGAAGGGAAGGTACAGAGCTTGCTGCCGTAATAGGTATGGTTGGAAAAAGCAATTAAGCTTTCGTGTTTACTTCTGTAATGCCACGTGAGGTAGCGTTCGGGAATCCCCAGCGCCAGGCAGTCGGCAAGAATACTCTCCATATCCTCGCTTTCCAGATTTTCCTCATCCACGTACGCCGAGGAGAAGAATGCGGTGGGTGGCAACTGCTTGGGGTCGCCTACGATTACGGCGCTCTTTGCCCGAGCCAAAGCGCCTACCGCCTCGCAGGTGGGTAGCTGAGAGGCTTCATCGAAAATAACCAGGTCGAAGTCTGCCGTCGGCTGTAAATACTGCGAAACGGTCAAAGGACTCATCAAAAGACAGGGCGCAACCACCTTCATCAGCTCGGGCGTGTCCTGTAACAGACTGCGGATACCCATGCCACGCATTTTGCCCTTTAACGTACGGGTGAGCGCAACCAGCTCCAAGCTTAAAGGGCCTTCGGTGTTCGGCGCAGGCAAACGGGAAATGAGATTGTTGCGGATACGGCTGCACGAAAGCTCGTTGAACTTGTCGTAGGTCAAGCGCAACTGCTCCACCGCTTCCTCCAGCACCGCCGCCGAAAAACGGGACAGCACGGGATCGGCGGGGATATGAATATCTAAAAAGTTTCTGTATATATTCTTACGGAAGGCGGCGGTGATATTTTCACCCGATATTTTGCCGCTCTCCAAGGCGTCCACGATAAACTTCAAGCCGCAGTCGCTGAGCGCCTTTGCCGTAGCGGCGTAACTGCACCAGCTGGCAAGCATATCGATATTATCGATGAGCGCACCCGTTTTCGCCGTGTAATAATCGAGCAGCTCCTCGCCGGCAACGTCTTCTTTTTTCGCCTGAATGACGCTGCAGAAGCGTTCCTCCGCCCGTTCAAAGCAGTCCACGGCACGGATAAGTCCTTCCAAAACCGGCAGAGAATACCCCCCTACCGCACGGTGGCACATACTGTTAAAGCTGTCTGCGTTGTAATCCATGAACAGCGCAGCGCAAACGTCGTGCATATGGTACAGCTCTTTTAAGAACTCTGCACGCTTTTTAAAGTCGATAGAACCGAAGAACGTGGTAAAGTTTTTAGCCAAAGCGTTATTTTCGCTGATACGCTCTATCGCCGCATAGACGTCGTACACCGTTTCGAGGAATTTTTTAGCGTCCTCTTCGGAAATTTTATTGTACGCCACCCGAGAGAGCTTTTTCATTACCTCGCTGAGCTCTTTGGAGGTATGATAGCTGCCGCTCCAGTTTTCAAGGAGCGCGCCCATCTTGGGATATTCCTTCTTAATATCCACCAAGCTCTTAAAATGCTTATAATAATACTCCAGACAGGCGTCCAAACGTTTGTTGGCGTTGAAAAAGACGTAGAATTCCGCCTCGTCTACGGTGAAGAATTTATTTAGCCTGCCGCTGGATAAAATTGCCACCAATTCACGCAAAAGCTCTATTTTTTTGCGTGTAAAGGTGCTTATTCTCTGACGGTACAGCTCCAAAAACAGCCCTAAATAGTTTTTCAGATGCTTAATTTCGGTGAGCACTACCTCGCAGGCGCAGTATACTGCGTCACGGGTTTGTTGCGAATATTCGGTAAGGTTTACGTTTTCAAAAGGCGAGTTATACACGCCGCCGCATTCCTTTGCCGCCGCAGAGGCGTTGAGGAGCATACTCTCGTATTTTCTGAGATTTTGCTCGGTGAGCCCGTCGTAAAAAGTACTCTCGATATTGATAATTTCAGGCGCATTCTTGTTCTTTAAATAGATAAGCAACGCTTCGTATAGCGAAACGCCCAAACGGCGCTTTTTATGCAGGGCGGAAAGCGGATCGTCGATTGCCTTTTTAAGCTCCGTAATACTCTCTGCACTCTGCGTATAATCGGCAGTTTCCGCTGCAATATTTTCCTCTATCCGCTCGGTTTCCTGCGCCAAGGCAAGCGTGGCTTCTATCTTTTTTACCACCTCGCCCTTATCCGTCTTACTGGCGTGCAGCTCCAAACAAAAATCGCCGATACCGATGGAATCCAGACGCTTTTTAACCACGTCCAGCGCCGCCTGCTTTTCCGCTACGAATAAGACACGCTTGCCGTCGTTTAATGCGTTGGCGATTATATTGGTGATGGTCTGACTCTTACCCGTGCCCGGAGGACCGTGCAACACGAAGGTCTTGCCCGTCTTAGAAAGCGCAATCGCCTCGTACTGCGAGCTGTCCGCCACCAACGGCGTGAGCGTGTCCGTTACGCAAGCGGTGTCCTCGCTGAGCCCGTCCACCGAAGCGTCCCCCAGCTCGTTGCGGTTGTTGAGAAGTGAGGAGATCAGTGGATTTTTCCTGAACTCGTCTATGTTTTTTCTGACGTCGTTCCACATGAGATAGCGTGCAAAGGAGAAGGCGGCAAGGTATACGTCGTCGTACACGTCCCAACCCTTTCGGTCCACGATCTCCATTTTGACCATTGCCAGAATTTCGGAAATTTTAAGCGCTGAAACGTCGCCGCCCAAGCCTCGTATATCCACGTTGAATTCCTGCTTTAAAAATTCAAGCAGGGTGGCGTTGACGCTGAACTCCTCCTCGATGGCAGAAACTGCGTACGTATCGCTGCCACGGTTTTTCTTGATGGTAATCGGTTGCAAAACCAGCGGTGCGTATTTGTCTTTTCCGTCCTCGTTGGACTTCCATTTCAAAAAACCGAACGCCGCATACAATACCCTCGTGCCCGATTCCTCGCTTGCCTCTCTGCCACGTCTGACGAGGTAAGAAAGGGCGTCGCTCATGTTTACAGAATCTGAAAACGTGCGCAAAATTCCGTTTTCGTTTTCAAGCTGTATAAGGTCTTTCTTTGCTTTTAAATCGGCGGTTGCGCCGAAATCCGAGCTTTTTTCAAACCCACCGTGGCCGCTGTCCAGGGCGCATACGTTCTTTTCCGCGCCCGAGAGATAATAATAGGCAGCGTCTACGTCCGCCGACACAACGTGCAGAACGTTTTTTCTAACGTCAAAGTTCAATAGCGTATTTTTAAGGGATAGATCCAAAAGACGGCGCTCCCATTGCTTGTTTTTGCCCTGTTTGCCCTCTGCGCTCAGTTTTCTAAGCTCGGGTAAATCCTGCGGCGCTTCTTCGCCCATTTCCCCTTCGCTTAACAGTTCGTAGCCCTTCAAGCCCTGCGCGCGCAGCGGCAATGGCTGCAGGCTGTCTATGCGGCAACGGCGGATATCCACGAAGTTTTCGTAAGCGTCTGACAGCAATTTTTGCGCAAAGTGCGACTCTGACGTGGGATAGCCGATACTTTTGTTGTCGAACAGGTCCTCTACGTCGAAGAAGCTTAGATTATTGATTCCGGCGGAAGTATACTTGCCGATGAGCTGCATATCGTCGCCAACGCTGTCGAGCGAACAGCTGTCGTACAGCCAGACGCCGCAGGCGATCTGCTTTTTGCCCACGAGGAGCATGGGGTGTAATTTCGCACGCTCTAAGCAAGCGGCGGCAAATACGGCAAGCTGTAAAGCGTTTATTTGACGGGTTTTTATAACGTCGACGCAACCGGCAAGCGTGGGCTGCGTTAAGTCGACGT
>JAFTRD010000147.1 GCA_017462425.1 Clostridia bacterium
AAAATGACGCTGGAACAAAAAGCGTCGCTTACCTCGGGAAAAGACTTCTGGCAGAGCATGAATATCGACGAACTCGGTATTCCCAGTATGTTTCTTCCCGACGGTCCTCACGGTATCCGTAAACAGGCTGCTGCGGCAGACCACCTCGGTCTAAATGCAAGTATTCCCGCAACCTGTTATCCTACGGCTGCAACCATGGCAAATACTTGGAATCCCAAGTTGGGTGAAGAAATGGCAACCTGCCTTGGCGAAGAAGCCGTAGCCTTAAAGGTTAACGTACTTCTCGGTCCTGGTACCAACATGAAAAGAAACCCTCGTTGCGGCAGAAACTTCGAGTATTTTGCGGAAGATCCTTACCTTGCAGGTAAAATGGCATCCGCTTACATCCGTGGTATTCAGTCCAACGGCATTTCCGCCTGCGTCAAGCACTTTGCTTTAAACAACCAGGAAGAGCGCCGTATGGTTATCGATACCATCGTGGACGAAAGAACCATGCGTGAAATTTACCTCACCGCTTTTGAAATGTCGATAAAAGAGGGTGGAGCGAAGAGCATCATGTCCTCCTACAATATGGTCAACGGCAAACACGCCAACGAAAATATGCATCTCATGCAGGATATTCTGCGTGATGAGTGGGGATTTGAGGACGTAGTCGTTACCGACTGGGCGGGTGAAAATCTCCGTGTTCCCGGTTTAATTGCGGGCAACGAACTGGAAATGCCCGGCACCAACGGCGACACCAATCTCGACATCGAAAGAGCTGTCAGAAAATACAACGAATATAAGAAAGCGGTGGAAGAGGGCGCTATGTCCGAGGAAGCGTTTAACGAAGCCTGCGAAAAGGGCGAAATCGTAGCGGAATCCGTTCTGGACGAAAACATTGACAGACTGTTAAATCTTATCTTCTCCACCGAAGAAGTATACAAAAACAGAGAAGAGGTTACCGAAGGTACCTACGAGCCCGCCTCCGATATGCACGATGCGAAAGAAAAGCATAAGGTTTTATTCGACGAGCTTAAAAATCACGCTATGGCGTTGCGTGCTGCGCAGGAATCGGTTGTTCTTTTAAAAAATGAAAACAACATACTGCTCTTAAGCAAGGAAACCAAGGTTGCGCTGATCGGTGACTTTGCAAAAGTTCCCCGTTATCAGGGCGCAGGCTCTTCCGTGGTTAATCCCACCCGTTTGGATACCGCATACGAATCGCTCGCAGAATGCGGCGTAAATTCCATCGGTTACGCCCAGGGCTTCGACCGTTACGGCAAGAAGAAACCTGCGTTGGTAAAAGAGGCTTGCGAGCTGGCTGCGCAGGCAGACGTTGCGCTCGTTTACGTCGGTTTGGACGAAGTTACCGAAGCGGAAGGTCTAGACAGAGAAGACATCGAACTTCCCGCCTGTCAGATAGAGCTCATTGAAGCGTTGGCTAAGACGGGTACGCCTATCGTTGCCGTACTCTCTTGCGGTTCTGCAATCGAGATGAATTGGGATGAAAACTGTGCGGCAGTCGTTCACGCATATCTCGGCGGACAGGCAGGAGCAAAAGCCGTGCTCGACGTGGTCATGGGTACTGTCAATCCTTCCGGTAAGCTCTCCGAAACGTATCCTTTACACTATGAAGATTGCTCCTCTGCAAGTCACTTCCCCGGCAAGCAGGTTTCCGTAGAATACAGAGAAGGTCCTTTCATCGGTTACCGTTACTTCGATACGGCTGACGTTCCCGTGAAATACCCTTTCGGGTTCGGTCTCAGCTATACCACGTTTGAATATTCCGACTTAACCGTAGACGAAAAGGGCGCAACCTTCACCATTACCAATACGGGTAGCGTAGACGGCGCTGAAGTTGCGCAGGTTTACGTGGGAAAGAAAGACACCGATATTATCCGTCCCAAAAAAGAGCTCAAGGGCTTTACCAAGGTATTCTTAAAAGCGGGCGAAAGCAAAACCGTTACCGTTCCTTTCGACGATAAGGCGTTCCGTTACTATAACGTAGACACCTTAAATTGGGAAATTGAAGGCGGCGAATATCAGGTTTACGTTGCGGCGTCCGTTGCCGACGTTAAGCTGGAGGGCGCAATCAAGCAAGAGGGTACGGGCGCTAAATCGCCTTACGATAAAGAAAAATTGCCTTCTTACTTCTCCGGTAAGGTAGCCGATGTTTCCACCGAAGAATTTGAAGCGCTCTTGCAGACCGGTGACGAAAAGGTACGCTATAACAGACCCAATCCCAATTATCCCTTCTACAAGAAGAACAGAATGGTCATTCACCCCAACTGTACGGTAGCCGACCTCAAGTATTCCAAGAGATGGGTAGGCAGACTTTTCTCGGGCGTTATCACGTTTGCAATCAACTTTATGCGTGCAATCGGCAATAGAACTATGGCAAATACTTTAATCATGGGCGTATATCACCAGCCTATGCGTGGTATGGCAAAGTTCGGCGGATTCGGTATGTATAGAGCCAACGGCTTGATTACAATGTTCAACGGTCACTTCTTCAAGGGCTTGGGTATGTTCCTTTCGGGCGACCCTCAAACCAAGGCTGAAAAGAAAGCAAAAGCAAAAGCAGAAGCAGAAGCCAAAGCAGCAGCCGAAGCCGAAAAAAATAAAGACTAAGTGTCTGTAAAAAATTAAAAAAAAGGGCGGTCATAGCAGCATTACGCCACTATGACCGTCACCCGTTTTTATTAAATAAAAAACAAGGAAATTTTTTTATGAAATTAATCACGTTTGCAGTTCCCAGTTACAATTCACAGGAGTATATGCGGCACTGCATCGACACACTTTTAACGGGCGGCGACGAAGTGGAAATTATCGTTGTCAACGACGGTTCTAAGGATAACACGGGCGCAATCGCCGATGAATACGCCGCCAAATATCCCGACATCGTCATTCCTCACCATCAGGAAAACGGCGGTCACGGTTCGGGTGTAAACGCAGGCATGCAGCGTGCAAGAGGGCTTTACTATAAGGTGGTAGACTCTGACGACTGGTTGAACGAAGAGGCTTTAAAAACTACGCTTGACACCATTCGTTCGCACGTAGAAAAGGGCGAAGGTGCAGATTTATATATCTGTAACTTCGTCTACGAGCACGTGTCCGACGGCACGTCCTACGTCAGTCATTACCGCAAAAAAATGCCCGTTAACCGCTTCTTCGGCTGGAACGAGGTGAAGTCGTTTACCAAGTGGGAAATGCTGTTAATGCATTCCCTCATCTACCGTACGGAGGCGCTCAGGGAAAGCGGCGTAAGCCTACCCAGACACACCTTCTACGTGGATAACCTGTTCTCCTATCAGCCTTTGCCGTACATGAAAAAACTCTACTATATCGACGTGGATTTATACCGTTATTTCATCGGCAGAAGCGACCAATCGGTCAACGTAGATAACATGACCAAGCGTTATGAACAGCAAATCCGTGTTATGCAGCTGATGACGGACGCATATACGTACGAGCAAATCAAATCGCAGGAAAAGGGCTTGAAAAAGTATCTCTTCCACGCTTTGAGCGCTATTATGATGAACACCATATTCTTTTGTTCGGGCGGTAAAGACAATAAAAAGACCCGTAAAGAGAATTTAAAAGCCTTGTGGAAGCACATCAAAGAAAAGGATAAGAAGTTATACAATAAACTGCGTTACCGTTCTTTGCCTGCGCTTGTCAGCTGGATGCCTTTCGGCATGTGCGGGGCAATTACCACAATGGGCTATAAGTTCCTGTGTAAATACGTTAAACTGGGACAATAAAAACAGTAGGGAGGTAAAAAAAGATGAAAAATTACATCGGGTTTGATATCGGCGGCACGTTTGTCAAGGGTGGTATTGTAGATGAAAGCGGCAAGCTGCTGGTATTTGACAGTATTCCTACCGACACGAAGAACATCGTCAGCGACTTAGCTGGCTTTACCAATAAACTTATCGATAAAGCGGGTATGACCCAAAATAAAATTGCCGGTATCGGTATGGGTATTCCCGGCATGATCGATTCCGAAAACGGCGTGGTTACCTTTGCGGGTAACCTTGACTGGAAAAATTTACCCATTGCTTATGAATTGAGTGCTGCAACCGGTTTTGTTGTAAAGATTACCAACGACGCCAACGCTGCGGCATTGGGCGAGGCTCGTTTCGGCGCAGGTAAAGAGTATACCGATAGTATTCTGGTTACGCTCGGCACTGGCGTCGGCGGTGGTATCGTCATCGACGGCAAGCTGTTCTCGGGCAGACATTCACAGGGCGGCGAAATCGGTCACATGGTTATCGATAAAGGCGGTTTGAAGTGTACCTGCGGCAGACGTGGCTGTTTTGAGGTATATTCCTCGGCAACGGCGCTCATTCGTGATACCAAAAAAGCCATGATTGATAACGTAGATTCTGAAATGTGGCAGGACTATACCCCCGAAACGGTTGACGGTTTAACGGCATTCTCGCACGCAAAAACGGACAGAACGGCAGCAAAAATTATTGAAACTTATGAA
>JAFTRD010000148.1 GCA_017462425.1 Clostridia bacterium
AAAAGTACTGCCTTGCTGGCAGAAACCAAGCTGCCCATCCAGTGCATCTTTGCGCCCGTGTGATAGAGGGGCGGGATACATAAAAACACGTCGTCACGGGTCTGAGAATGGTGCTTTTGTTCCACCGTTGCGGCGTGCATTAAAGCGCGGTGCGCATGCAGTATTGCCTTTGGAAAGCCCGTCGTGCCGCTGGAAAAATAGATAGCGCCGTCGTCGTCGTCCGAAATTTCAACGTCGGGGGATACGGAGGAGTAATTATTCACCTGTTCGTCGTAGCTTTCAGCGAAGGTAGGGCAGAAATTTCCGCCTACGTAGAATAGACTTCTGTACTTACCGATGTCGTCTGCAATTTCTTCCACACGTCCGATAAATTCGGGACCGAACAGTAAAATATTCACTTCGGCAAGCTCTACGCAATATTTTATTTCCTGCGCTGTGTAGCGGAAATTTAAGGGTACCGCCAGAGCGCCCGTCTTTAATATACCGAAATAGATGGGTAGCCATTCCAGGCAGTTCATCAATAAAATTCCCACCTTGTCTCCTTTTTTAACGCCACGGGAGAGGAGCATATTGGCAAAACGGTTTGCTTTTTCGTTGAATACGCTCCAGGTAATCTCTCTGCGGTAGTCGCTTAAAGGATTCCCTTCTACTAAGGAGTATTCACGCCAGGTACGGCGGCTTTTTTCCTGAATATCGGGGTTCAGCTCTACAAGCGCAACGTCATGGGGGTAGAGCGATGCGTTTCTTTCCAATAATTGTGTAAGGGGCATAAAAATTTTCCTTGTTTGTTTTTAGTATAATTTTCTCTTGTCAATAACTCTGACGGCTTTTCCTTCGCTGCGTACGATGCTCTTAGGCGGCAGTAAATGTACGTTTGCGCCAATTCCGAGCATGGAGCGGATTGCCTTTTCCAGATTGGAGTTTGCCGCCTTCAAGGACTTCTCGTCCGTGGGCATGGAGGGGAGTAATTCTACGTTGACGTCCAACGTATCGGTGTTGTTGGCGCGGTCTACTAAAATCTGATAGTTTGCCTCGTAGCCGTTCTGTAAAAGCACCGTTTCAATCTGCGAGGGGAATACGTTTACGCCACGGATAATCATCATATCGTCGCTTCTGCCCATGGGCTTGCTCATCTTAATCAGCGTTCTGCCGCAGGAGCATTTTTTACGGGACAATACACAGATATCCTTGGTTCTGTAACGTAAAAGCGGGAAGCCTTCCTTATCCAAAGCGGTAAATACCAGCTCGCCCTTTTCCCCGTCGGGCAATACTTCGCCCGTTTCGGGATTGATGATTTCAGGATAGAAATGATCTTCGTTGATGTGCATACCCGTCTGTTCCGAGCATTCAAAGGATACTCCGGGACCGGAGGTTTCGGTCAAGCCGTAAATATCGTACGCCTTGATGCCCAGTTTTCTTTCAATATCACGGCGCATTTCTTCCGTCCACGCTTCTGCGCCGAAGATACCCGCTTTTAATTTAATTTTATCACGGAAGCCCTGTTCTTCAATGGATTCCGCAAGATAGAGCGCATACGAAGGCGTGCAGCAGAGAATGGTAGATTCCAAATCGACCATAAACTGAATTTGTCTGTCCGTGTTACCAGAGGAGGTGGGAATGGTCAACGAACCGACTCTGTGAGAGCCGCCGTTCAAGCCGGGACCGCCCGTGAACAAGCCGTAGCCGTAGCTTACCTGTACCACGTCGTTTTTATCCCCGCCGGCAGCCACCATAGCACGGGCGCAGCAGTCTTCCCAGATGTCCAGGTCGTGCTGGGTGTAAAAGGCTACTACACGCTTACCCGTCGTACCGCTGGTAGACTGGATACGTACGCATTCGGAAAGGGGCTTGCCCATTAAGCCGTAAGGATACGCTTCCCTCAAATCGTCCTTGGTGAGGAAGGGGAGAAGGTGTAAATCGTCCACGCTTTTGATATCCTCGGGTTTTACGCCCTTTTCGTCCATTTTCTTGCGGTAATATTCCACGTTGTCGTATACGTGTTTTACCTGTTTTACAAGTCTTTCGTTTTGTAAAGTGCGCATATCCTCAAAGGACATGGTTTCCTGTTCGGGTTGATAAAATCTGTTCATCAATTTCTTTTCCTTGTATACTTTAATATTTATATATTTATCTTTTTATTATTTCGTTTCGCTATTTCTGCCCAAATCAAAGGCTTTTAAATTGAGCTCCACAAACTTTTGGGGAACGCACTCACGGATTGCCTGTTTCCAATCCTCTACGGGGAAGTCGAAGTAATTGGAAAGTCTGCCCATCAGTACGATATTTACGGCTTTCGTATTTCCTGCCGCTGCGGCAAGGCTCAGACAATCGAAGGCGTCAATCTTCACGCCGAGGTTTTGTATTTTTTCCACTAAGTTTTCGGGGTACTGCATAGCGCCGGTAATTACGGGCATGGGGTCGGTCTGTTGGGTATTGACCACCATCTGTCCGTCTGCTTTTAAATATTCCGTCCAACGTGCGGCTTCCAAAAGCTCGAACGCCACGATACAGTCTGCTTCGCCCTTGTCAATGATGGGGGAGTATACCTTATCGCCGTAGCGCACGTAGGTTACCACGCTGCCGCCTCGTTGGCTCATGCCGTGTACTTCGGATACCTTTACGTCGTAACCGTATTTCAAAAGCATATGCCCTAAAAGCTTACTTGCAAGGAGCGAACCCTGTCCGCCCACGCCTACTATCATAATATTTCTGGTTTCCATAATGAATCGTGTACCCTCCCTTATTCTTCCTTAATGGCGTCAAATTTGCACAGCTGTTTGCATACGCCGCAGCCGAGGCATAAGGTCTTGTCTATCACCGCTTTTCCGTTCTTCATGCTAATAGCGGGGCAGCCCAGCTTCATGCACGCCTTACAGCTCTTGCAATTGCCTTCGCAAACGGTCAGGGGCGGGTTGTGCTTAACGGTTTTCAAAAGCGCGCAGGGGCGGCGGCTGATAATTACGGAAGGCGCTTCTACGCTCAATTCTTCTTTGAGTACCTTTTCGGTTTCTGCAAGGTCGTAAGGGTCTACCACGCATACTCGTTCAAAGCCCATGGCGTGGCACAGCGCCTCCAAGTCAATCTTACCGGCGGGATCGCCTTTAATGTTGTAGCCCGTAGTCGGGTTTTGCTGGTGTCCGGTCATACCCGTAATGGAGTTGTCTAAAATAAGTACGGTAGAATTGCTCTGGTTATAGGCAACGTTGGCAAGCCCGGTCATGCCCGAGTGCATAAAGGTACTGTCGCCGATTACCGCAACCGATTTTCCCTCGCTCTCTTTGCCGAGCGCTTTATTAAAGCCGTGAACGGCGGGAATGGACGCACCCATACAGGTAGAAACGTCCAAAGCAAACAGGGGAGCGGTTGCGCCCAACGTGTAACAGCCGATGTCGCCGAATACCGTACACTTATGCTTGGACAGGAGATAGAACATACCTCTATGCGGACAGCCTGCGCACATTGCAGGGGGGCGCAAGGGGATATTTTCGTCTAATTTTTTGCCCGTGGGAACGTCTTTGCCGAACGCTGCGGCAATCATGTTCTGGGAATATTCTCCGTCCAAAGGCAATACGTCCTTGCCCAAAACGTTCAAGCCCAACCGTTTACAATGCTCTTCGATAATAGGGTCAAGCTCTTCGATAACGGCAAGTTTTTTTACCTTGGCGGCAAACTCTTTTATCAGTTTTTCGGGCAGGGGGTGTACCATACCCAATTTCAAAACGCTGACGTCGTCGCCGAACACTTCCTTTACGTACTGGTAAGAGGTGCTGGATGTGATAATTCCAAGCTCGGTATTGCCCCATTCAATGCGGTTGAAGGACGCCGTTTCCGCATATTCTGCAAGCTTACGGGTACGCTCCTCCACCACGGGGTGTTTTCTTCTGGCGTTGCCGGGCATCATTACGTTTTTGGGAATATCCTTCACGTAGGGCTTTACGGCAGGAACCACTCTTTCGGCGGTTTCCACCACGCTCTGCGAGTGCGCCACTCTGGTACACATTTTTATAATGACGGGGGTGTCGAATTGTTCGGAAATCTCGTAAGCAATCTTTGCAAATTCAATGGCTTCTGCGCTGTCCGAGGGTTCTAACATAGGAACTTTTGCGGCAATAGCGTAATGACGGGAATCCTGTTCGTTCTGCGAGGAGTGCATGCCGGCGTCGTCGGCTACGCAAATTACCATACCTGCGTTTACGCCCGTGTAGGACATGGTAAACAGGGGATCGGCGGCTACGTTTAGACCTACGTGCTTCATGGCGCAAAAACTGCGCTTACCGCCCATGCATGCGCCGAAAGCGGATTCCATGGCAACCTTTTCGTTGGGCGCCCATTCGCTGTAAATCTCGTTATATTTGGCAAGCTCTTCGGTTACTTCGGTGCTGGGCGTGCCGGGATAGGAGGACGCCACCGAACAACCTGCTTCGTACAGGCCTCTCGCCAAAGCGGCGTTGCCTAACATCAGTCGTTTCGTCATCTATGTATTTCTCCTTGTTCTGTGTATTTTCTATAATATTTGAAATAAAACGATCTTATCTATTATAGTATAAAAAACGTATTTTGTAAATAACAAATCTTTATAATTGCAATAATTTTTCCCCGTTTTTCCCTAAAATTTTTATTTTTTCTTCAGACGTTAAGGGTAAACTTTGAATTAAGTCCAGTTTTTCGGCGAGGTCGTCCCAGGGACTGTCCGTTCCGAAGAGTATTTTGTCTGCTCCGTGCAGCCGTACTATTTCCATAAATTTTTCTTCCGTCAGCTGTTTTTGTCGCAACGAAAGAGGAACGCTATTTCTATATTCAATATTCCCGTAGGAGAAGGCGGTGTCTAAAAATACGTCCTGTCCGCAGAGGAATTTTTTGGTGTCTTCCCACAGCTGCCAACCGCCCATATGCGCAATAATCATTTTTTTCGGCTTTACTTCGTCCAACACCCGTCTTGCCCGTTCGGGCGTACTCCAATCACCGGGAATACATATATCCACGCCGCCGTGTACGGATACGATCAATCCGAGTTCGTCGGCGTAAGCGATGATGCGCTTATAGCGGATATCGTCCAGATGCACCTGTTGATAGGCGGGATGTAATTTTATTCCCTTCAAGCCGAGATCTGCAATGCGCTTTATTTCACTTTTATAATCGGGCGTATCGGGGTGCATCCCGCCCAAAGAGAAGACGCCGGTAGCGTTCGTG
>JAFTRD010000149.1 GCA_017462425.1 Clostridia bacterium
GGAATGGACATCATGCAGAATTTAAGTCTTGCCTCTGCCTCTGCCTGTTCCTTTTCAATCTGCTGTAAGCGCTCGGCGCCGGCGGTTACCTGCGCTTTTACCTCTTCCGCCTCGGCGACCTTTTTATCTTTCATCAGTCAGCCGATTTGTTTGGAAAGCGAATTACGTGCTGCACGCAACGCATCGCCCTCGGTTTGCAGGGCACGCTTTTTTCCGTCCAGCGCAAGCACTTCGTCTACCAACGGCAGCTTATGCTCCTGAAATTTATTGCGGATGTTTTGCTTTACCAACTCGGGATTGGTGCGGATAAGGTTGATATCTATCATGGTAATTTTTTCCTCTTATACGATTATGGAAGGCGTTTATTTTACTCCCACTCTTTCAAGTATACTACTTGTGGGCAAAAAAGGCAATTATTTCGTCAAACGATTTTCCGAATTTTGTTGTAAAACGAAAAAGTTTATGATATAATAGAAGCGGTTTATTATTTGCTATTTGCGGAGTATAAAACAGATGACGATAAAAAATAAGGAAACGCAACAGAATATTTCGTCGCAACAACCAATCGCAACTCCTACGGAAACGAAACAGGAAACAACGCAGGAAACGGCGCAGGAAACGATGTTCAAGCAACAGCAATTCAAAAAATCCAAACGGGCAAAAATGCCACGGGAGGGGTCTTTTGAGCACTTTACGCCCGACCTCGACGAAGGACTTTCCGAGGAACAGGTAAAAACGAGGTTTAAACAGTTCCTCTTTAACCATACGGAGAAAAAATACTCGAAATCGTATTTCAGTATTTTTACCAGCAATCTGCTCACCGTTTTTAACGCGCTTGCGCTGCTCGTAGCCATAGCGTTAATGTACTCGGGCGCAGGAATTACGCAATATACGTTTGCGCTTATTTTTATCATCAACGCAACCGTGGCAATCGTACAGGAAATTATAGCCAAGCGAAAGATAGACAAGCTGAGCTTAATCTCCTCCCCCACGGCAAAGGTGATACGGGGCGGCATAAAAAAAGAAATCCCCGCCAAAGAAATTGTGGTGGACGACGTAATTTTGCTGGAAACGGGACAACAAATTCCCGTAGACTGCGTGGCTTGCGACGGTACGGCAGAGGTGAACGAATCGCTTTTGACCGGTGAATCGGACGCCGTGAAAAAGAACGAAGGCGATACGTTGTACGCAGGCTCCTTCGTCGTGAGCGGAAATTGCCGAGCCAGAGTAAAAAAAGTAGGCAAGGAAACGTACGTAAGCAAATTGACGGCGAAGGCGAAGAAATACAAAAAGCCCAACTCCGAAATCAAGAATTCCACCAATACCTTCATTGCAATCGTCGCCTGCCTTATGGTGCCCATTGCCTTTGGTATTTTCTCTATCAATCTGCCCGACCCCTTTTCCTGGGAAGCGTTGGTGGCGGATTTGCCCGAACTCATTCAAAGCACCAGCGCCGTGGTTATCGGCATGATCCCCTCGGGTATGTTCTTGCTTGCCTCCATTGCCATGGCTACGGGTATTATACGTCTGGCAAAGAACAATACCTTGGTCAACGATATGTATTCGCTGGAAATGCTGGCGCGTGTAGACGTTTTATGCTTGGATAAGACGGGTACCATTACCGACGGTAAAATGCAGGTAAACGACGTTACCCTGTTAAATAGCTATACC
This sequence comes from Clostridia bacterium, assembly GCA_017462425.1. The sequence continues at coordinate 1,672 of JAFTRD010000149.1, forward strand.
TCCTATTCCTTAGACGAGATTATGGGCTCTATGCTGGCAGCGCTGGACGATAATAACCAGACCTCCATTGCGCTGTATAATAAGTTCGGTCATTCCGCTGCCCTTAGACCCAAGAAGATAATCCCCTTCTCCTCCGCCCGTAAGCTTTCCGCCGTTTCCTTCCACGACGTGGGAACGTTTGTAATGGGAGCGCCCGAATTCGTATTGCGCCCCATGCCCACCCGTGTGGAGAAGCTGGTATTGGAATACGCCCAGAAGGGACTTCGGGTACTGGTGCTTGCCTATTCCTCCAACGCCATCAGCGGAGAGAGGCTGCCCGGCGTACTAAGACCCATGGCGCTCATCTCTTTATCGGATAATATCCGTGACGATGCGACTGAAACCATTCAATGGTTTAAAGATAACGACGTACAGGTAAAAATTATTTCGGGCGACAATCCCGTTACCGTATCGGAAGTTGCCCGCCGCGCAGGCGTGGACAATGCGGATAAGTTCCTCTCTTTGGAGGGCTTGACCAATTTAGAGGTGGAAAACGCCGCCGCCGAGTACACCGTATTCGGACGGGTTACCCCCGAACAAAAAGCGCTGTTGGTAAAGGCGCTCAAAAAACAGGGTCGAACCGTTGCAATGACGGGCGACGGCGTAAACGATATTCTTGCCATGAAGGAATCGGACTGCGCTATATCGGTTGCCGCAGGCAGTGAGGCGGCAAGAAACGTGAGCAATTTGGTGTTGCAGGACAATAACTTTGCCAATATGCCCAAAGTCGTATACGAGGGACGACGTGTTATTAATAACGTAAAAAATACCTCTTCCCTGTATATTATGAAGACGCTCTTTACCGCCATCGTTGCGGTTATCTGCATTCTTCTGGGCAGACAGTATTTCTTCAAGACCAATAACCTTCTGTTGTTTGAATTGATGATTGCCGGCGTTCCTTCGGTTATTCTTTCCGTTCAACCCAGCACCCAACGAATACAAGGCAAGTATTTCTCCTACGTGCTATGCCACGCCATACCC
>JAFTRD010000150.1 GCA_017462425.1 Clostridia bacterium
GCTGCGGAGAAGAATTTGAAGAAAACGTTTCGTCCCTCGAAGTAAGGAGGGTAGAGCCAACTTGTCTAAATGGCAAAATTATCTATACCGTTATTTTCAACGGCGAAGAACTCACCGTTACCGAAAGAATTCCCGCCATACGCCATCATAAGCTTGCAGGCGAAGAAATTGACGATACTATCGTTCATATTTTAACGGAAGAATTAGAAAATAAGGGTATTAGATTATTTGAAGATGGTGAACACACCTGTGAAGACGGAGAATTTTCAGGATATTTTGTCTGTTCCGAGTGTGGAGGCTCAATTTTAATTAGATTTAAAGCGCCTCACAGCTACGAAAACGGCGAATGTGAAAACTGCGGCGAGCCCGACCCCGATTACGAAGAGGAAGAGCCCGATACGCCTATCGTTGATGAAAACGCTACCGAGGGGTTGATATACACCTTAAACGCTGACGGTAAAAGTTATTCCGTAACGGACATCGGTACGGCAACGGCTACGGATATCGTCATTGCTTCTGTTTATAACAATAAGCCCGTAACGGGTATCGCAAATAATGCATTTTATGAAGATACCAATCTTACTTCCGTTACCATTCCAAACAGCATAACTTCTATTGGAGAGCGTGCGTTCTCTGATTGTACCAATCTTACTTTTATTGACGTTCCCAATAGTGTAACTTCCATCGGCAAGTGGGCGTTCTATTATTGCGAAAATCTTGCCTCTATTACTTTACCGGACGGCGTAACGTCTATCGGGTCTACTGCCCTTTATGGCACAGCATACTATAACAATGAAAGCAATTGGGAAAACGGCGTATTGTATATAGGTAAACATTTAATTAAAGCGGAAACATATATATCAGGCGAATACAGCATCAAAGAGGGTACGTTGGATATTGCCAATTATGCGTTCTGTGATTGTGAAAACCTTACCTCTGTTATCATTCCGGATAGCGTAATTTCTATCGATGTAGAGGCGTTTTACGTTTGCAGAAATCTTATCTCTGTTAGCATAGGTAACGGCGTAACTTCTATCGGTATGAGTGCGTTCTCTGTTTGCGAAAATCTTACTTCTATTGTCATTCCCGCTAACGTAACTTCTATCGGTAGCGCTGCGTTCATCAATTGTATTAATCTTTCCTCTATTAGTATAGGCAACGACTTAACTTCTATCGGCGCGTCTGCGTTCTATAACACGGCTTATTATAACAATGAAAGCAATTGGGAAAACGGCGTATTGTATATAGGTAAACATTTAATTAAAGCGGAAACAGATATATCAGGCGAATACACTATCAAAGAGGGTACGTTGAATATTGTCAGCGATGCGTTCGGTTATTGCGAAAACCTTACCTCTGTTATCATCCCGGATAGCGTAATTTCTATTGGGGAGAGGGCGTTCTCTGTTTGCCCCAGCCTTACCCAAATAAGCGTAGACGAAAACAATTCTCGTTATAGCAGTCAAGACGGCGTTTTATTTAATAAAGACAAAACGGAACTTATTTATTGCCCCCAAACTAAAAGCGGTTCTTATTCCATACCAAACGGCGTAACTTCTATCGGTAATTATGCGTTCTGTTATTGCGAAAATCTTACTGCAGTTAGTATTCCAAATAGCGTAACTTCTATCGGTATGATGGCGTTCAATGCTTGTTACGGTCTTACCTCTATTTACATACCAAACAGTGTAACTTCTATCGATAGTTCTGCATTCGCTTATTGCACAAACGTTACTTCTATTACTATAGGAAGCGGCGTAACTTCTATCAAAGATTCTGCGTTTGGAGGATGCTACCTGCTTACGACTATTAATTTCCAAGACACCATAGAAAAATGGAACGCAATTGAAAAAGGCGTTAATTGGAATTATTATACGGGCTATTACACCGTTACCTGTACAAACGGAACGTTGGATAAAATCGGCAACATGATTGAAGACTAATTCAATAAAAAGGTAAAAGCCTTTCGCTTGACCTGCGAAGGGCTTTTATCATTGTAAATACTCGCCTTGCGGCGAAAATTGCCTTATGGCAATAAAAAAGCGCAATCATAGATTGCTTGGGGCGGCTGATTATTCGTGGGAACTCTGTTCCCACACCCTTGCGAAGGGCGTTACGCCCTCTCGACACCCACGTTAAAAAGGGGTATTCCTCGTTTTTAAAAATTTCATTTAAAAAATTTTTTAAAAAAACTATTCCATTTTTATAAAGAGTGTGCTATTATTATCTATAAGCCAAATTATGAAAGAAAAAAACGCACTCAGACAACTGAAAAAAGAAATCGATTCGTTCCGTGCGGTGGATAAAGCCTGGTTTTTATCCCTTCTCGACGACGGGGCGCAAAAGGCGTACGAGGACAATCATCTTCACGTGCTTTTAATCATGCTGCGGTATTATTATCTTTCCAAAGAGCGGGAAACGGTAAGACGGGCGCAGGAGGAGCTTGCCGCCATTCGTAACGGAGAGGATCATTCGGCAAACGCCTACGCACGCACGTTGAAATTAAACGGCGTCATTTCCGCCGCCTACGCCACGATGGAGGGGTATAAGCATTTCTTTGACGAGCCGTATTTCGCGCGCATGGACGTACGGGACGATAAGGAGGGGTATCACGCCTATTATATCGGCAAAAAAGGCGACCTCAATTTAGGCGTAGTGGACTGGCGCGCCCCTCTGGCAAGGCGGTATTATCAAAAGAGCCAGCGGTATTTTTCCATTAACGAATACGATTACACCGTCATTTTACGCCGTGCCATAAGAACGCACGCAGGCAAAGTGTTGGAGTTTAAAAACGAGCATTTATCCGTGCGGGAATATCTATCCAAGGAAGAGATAGACGGCAGGGACGAGGAGATCGTTTTAGATCCTTATTTGAGAGAAATTATCCGTGCGCGCAAGGACGAAGAGAGCGTGCGGGATATTATAGAAACCATACAGGAAAAGCAGTTCGACCTCATCACCCGCCCCGAGTGTGAGAGCTTTATTCTGCAAGGCTGCGCCGGCAGCGGTAAAACCATGGTACTTTTGCACCGCTTGAGCTACTTGATGTACAACAACGAGCAGCTGAGCCCTAGGGACGTATTGGTCATCACGCCCAGCCAGTCCTTCAATTCCTTTATCGACGAATTGTCGCAGGTTCTGGAGCTGGAGAAGGTGCGCACCATCACTCTGCAGGATTATTTTTTACAGGTGCTTTTAAAGGCGGGCGTGGATATTGCAGACAGAATGAACGGGGCAAAGGAGAGCGAGGAATACCTTACCTATCTCTATTCCCCTGCCTTTTCCTCGGACGTGGAAGCATTGCTTGCAAAGGTGTTTGACGAGGTATACGGACTGTTCGCCTCCGAGGAATGTCGGGATTTCACGTCGCAGATTTTAGCCGACTGTCGGGCGCAAAAACAGGCATACGTACACATAAAAAATGCGTCCGTTCGGTTAAGACGTACGGTGCTGGGGGAGATAAAAGAGGACGCCGAGGGGAATCCTCGCTACACCAAGCCCTTCCGTGATTTTATGAACGACGTCTCCGAGATAGAGGACTTTTTAAGCCTTGGCGTGGAGGAAGGCGTTACGAAGCCGCAGGCGTATTTCTACCGCCAGCTCGCACGCTTTTATCGCAGCGCAGCGCAGGTGACACGTGTCAGCGAAGCCGTTGTTGCCGACGCCTTACAATCCTTGGAGAGTTTTAAGGAAACGCTGAAAAAGGAAATAAAGGATTTGCGCCGTTACCGTATTCGGGTGGGGGATAGAGAGGAATTTACCTATGCCGAACGTATACAGGCGAGAGAAGCGCTGTTGAAGGAAACGGACGGCGTTATCGAGGACGTGAACGACATCGGGGAGCATTGCAGCACGTTTACCGAGTTTTTCCGTGTATTGCAGGGGCAAAAAAATTTAACCGAGCTTGGCAAATGCCGCAGTACGCTGGATTTGGCACGTTATTTTTACAACCTGACCGTCAAAAAGAAAAAGAACGAATTCGGCATGACGGAAAAGGGACTGTACAAAAGCGATGCATTCTCCATTTTATGCCTGCTCTCTGCGCTCGGGCAGGAGTTATATCCGCATTATTCTCTGGTATTCGTGGACGAAGGGCAGGATATTTCGGCGCAGGAATACGAGCTTCTGCGTAAAATCAATCAAAGCGCAGCGTTCAATATTTACGGCGACTTACAACAGAACGTTACCCCTTGGCGCAGCGTTTCCGCCTGGGAACAGGCGTTTGAGGATATTCCCGTCTATTCGCTCAATCAAAATTACCGCAATACCAACCAGATCGTAGAGTTCGTTCACTCGTTCATCGATGCGGATATGTACTCCTTCGGCTTTGACGGCGCACCCGTCGTGTCTATCTCCCTTAGGGAAGCGGGCACGTTTTTGAAGGAAAAGAAGGGCATTAAAGCCATTATCGCCGCCGAAAAAGAGTTGCCC
>JAFTRD010000151.1 GCA_017462425.1 Clostridia bacterium
GACATTTATCGTTATCTCTAACGAGGAAAGGCGAAGTGTTGTCCAAAGGCGTGTTGGGTTTTTCTGCTTCAAATTTATCTTCGTCTGCGCCGTATTCAAGAGAAAGTCTTTGCAGTTCGCAAGAACGGCTTCTGTCGCAGGACAGACATTTCTTTTTATGCGTAGACAGCAACAGCTCCAACGTCATTTTTCTGGATCTGCGGCACTTTTCGGTGTTCGTCTGTACTTCCATACCTTCCGTTACGGGGTATTCGCAAGCGGCAACCAAACCTCTGGCGCCCGTTGCTTCTACAACGCACATACGGCAGGAACCCGAATGAGCGACGCCCGAAAGATAACAGAGCGTGGGAATTTCAACACCGGCAACTTTTGCCGCCTGAAGAATTGTACTTCCTTCTTCAACGGAAACACTTATACCGTTTATTTTAAGATTAACCATAATAAGTCCCTCCTTACTTCTTCACAATTGCGTTGAAACGGCAATTGCTTACACATACGCCGCACTTGATACATTTCTTGGTATCGATAACGTGCGGTTCTTTTACTTTGCCTGAAATAGCGTTTACGGGACACTTTCTTGCGCAAAGCGTACAGCCCTTACACTTATCCGCCTCGATAACGTAAGAGAGTAATGCTTTACATACACCCGCAGGGCAAGTGTTGTCGTAAATATGCGCCTTATACTCGTCCTCAAAATATCTGATCGTAGAAAGTACGGGGTTGGGCGCAGACTGACCGAGAGCGCAGAGCGAAGAAGACTGCATGTGCTCGGCAAGCTCTTTGATCTTATCGAGGTCTTCGGGTTCGCCCTTTCCTTCCGTAATTTTGGTCAGAAGCTCAAGTAAACGCTTGGTACCGATACGGCAGGGGTTGCACTTACCGCAGGATTCGTCTGCCGTGAATTCAAGGTAGAACTTGGAAATGTCTACCATACAGTCGTCTTCATCGAGAATAATCATACCGCCGCTGCCCATCATGGAACCGATTTTCTTGAGGTTCTCGTAATCGATGGGAGTGTCTAAACAGCTTGCGGGGATACAACCACCCGAAGGGCCGCCCGTCTGAGCCGCTTTGAACTGCTTGCCGTCGGGAATGCCGCCGCCGATTTCTTCAACGATGGTACGAAGCGTTGTACCCATAGGTACTTCCACCAAGCCAACGTTGGTGATTTTACCGCCGAGTGCGAATACTTTCGTGCCCTTGGAGCCTTCGGTACCGATGGAAGCGTACCACTCGCCGCCGTTCATAATGATGGGGTTGATGTTCGCCCAGGTTTCAACGTTGTTCAAGAGCGTAGGCTTACCGAATAAGCCCTTGACTGCGGGGAACGGAGGACGGGGACGGGGTTCGCCACGGTGGCCTTCGATACTGGTCATGAGCGCCGTTTCTTCACCGCAGACGAATGCGCCTGCGCCAAGACGGATTTCAAGGTCGAAATCAAAGCCCGTACCTAAAATGTTTTTACCGAGCAAGCCGTATTCCTTAGCCGCTTCGATTGCAATGTTCAAACGCTGAACGGCGATAGGATACTCCGCTCTGACGTAGATATAACCCTGATGCGCGCCGATGGTATAACCCGCAATGGTCATCGCTTCGATAACGCTGTGAGGGTCGCCCTCGAGAATGGAACGGTCCATGAATGCGCCGGGGTCGCCCTCGTCTGCGTTACAGCAAACGTATTTCACGTCGTTTTGAGACGCTTTTGCAAACGACCACTTTCTGCCCGTGGGGAAGCCTGCGCCGCCACGGCCGCAAAGACCGGATTTATTGAGCTCTGCAAGAACGTCGTCGGGAGTCATGGACGTAAGCACTTTGGCAAGCGCCTGATAGTCGCCTGCGCCGATTGCTTCGTCGATGCTTTCCGCTTCGATTACGCCGCAGTTGCGAAGCGCAATACGCATTTGCTTTTTATAGAAGGGCGTTTCGGCAAACGGAATGATGCTGCCGTCGGGCATAACCGTACCCTGATAAAGCAATTCTTTAACGATTTCACCGCCGGGAACGAGATGGCGTTCCACGATGGTTTTTGCGTGTTCGGGCGTCATTTGAGAATAGAACGTACCTTCGGGATAAACGATGAGAATGGGACCGAGCGCACAAAGACCGAAGCAACCGGTTTTTACGATGAGTACGTCGGAAATTCCGTTTTCCTTGAAGGACGCTTCGAGCTGTTCGATTACCTGCTGCGATTTAGAGGAAGTACAGCCGGTACCGCCGCATACGAGAACCTGTTTGCGGTAAGCGGTATTCTTTTCCAGCTTTTCCGCCTGTTCGCCGATTATTTTTCTGACCTTGATAAGGTCTGCGTATTCTTTCTGAATGGCATTAAGCTTTTCAATCGTCATTACTTTGCCTCCCGATAAGAGTTGAGTATGCCGTCAAGCATATCAACGGTAAGTTTACCGTGAACGTCGTCGTTCACCATCATTACGGGAGCAAGACCGCAAGCGCCTACGCAACGGCAGGAGTCAAGCGAAAACAACCCGTCTGCAGTACATTCGCCGCACTTGATTCCCAGCTTCTGTTCCAGAGCCTCGAGAATTTTATCGGCGCCCTTAACGTAACAAGCCGTGCCAAGACAAAGACTGATTCTGTATTTTCCCTTGGGTTTAAGCGAGAACTGCGCATAGAACGTAGCAACGCCGTAAACCTCGGAAAGGGAAATACCCAGACCTTCAGCAATCATCGTCTGCACTTCTTTCGGCAAATAGCCGTATACACCTTGCGCTTCTTGAAGTATGCGCATAAGACAACCCGGAGTGGATTTATGAGCTTCGATAATTTTTTTCAGCTCTGCTTCCTGTTCCGGCGTTCCCTTGAATTCGGAAACAACATCTGACATTGTAAAACCTCCTGTGTAAAATAATATTTAATCACACACAGTTAGAATTATAACAAAATAAAAATGAAAAGTAAATAGTTTTTGATAATTTTTTGACAAATTATTTTATTTTCCTTAAAGTCTTACTTCAAGCCTTTTGAAATTATAAATTATGAAAGAAAAAACGCAAAAAAAACGGGTGTCCGTTAAAACACCCGTTTGGATTTTTATGGAAAAATGAAACTAAAACGCAGTCTTTTCGGCGTTGTCTTTGAGGACGAGCGCAATGAACTCTTCCTTGCTCATGACCACGCTCTTTTCTTCGCCACGCTTACGAACGGAAACCTTGCCTTCCGCCGCCTCTTTATCCCCGACTACGACGATATAAGGCACTTTTTCTAACACCGCTTCACGGATTTTGTAACCGATTTTCTCATTACGTAAGTCCGTTTCTATGCGCAAACCCTGGGCTGCCATGTCGGCGGCGAACGCCTTGGCGTAGTCCTCGGTGCGGTCGGTTAAGGTGAGAATTTTGGTCTGTACGGGCGCCAGCCATACCGGGAATTTGCCTGCGTAATGCTCGATTAAGATACCGATAAAACGCTCGATAGAACCGAATGCAACACGGTGAATCATAATGGGCTGATGCTTTTCGCCGTCCTCGCCCGTGTATTCCGCCTCAAAACGCTGGGGGAGCTGGAAGTCGAGCTGAATGGTACCGCACTGCCAGGTTCTGCCGATAGAATCCTGTAAGTGGAAGTCGATCTTCGGTCCGTAGAAAGCGCCGTCACCCTCGTTGACAACGTAGGCAAGACCCAAATCGTCCAACGCCTCACGGAGAGCGTCGGTAGCGTTGTTCCAATCCTCATCGCTACCCATACTGTCCTCGGGGCGGGTGGATAGTTCTACGTGGTATTTAAAGCCGAACAGGCTGTAAACCTCGTCAATGAGGCGAACGACACCCTTGATCTGCTCGGTGATCTGCTCACGGGTCATGTAGATATGAGCGTCGTCCTGGGTGAAGCAACGAACGCGCATCAGACCGTGAAGCGCACCCGACTTCTCGTGACGATGCACCAGACCCAGCTCGCCCAGCTTCAGGGGCAGGTCGCGGTAGGAGCGAGGCTCCATCTTATAGACCAGCATACCGCCGGGACAGTTCATGGGTTTGATGGCAAAGTCGTTCTCGTCGATGACGGTGGTGTACATATTCTCTTTATAGTGATCCCAGTGACCCGAGGTCTCCCAAAGCTGTCTGTTGAGCATAATGGGGGAGGTGATCTCCTTATAATCCTCACGGGTGTGGATCTCACGCCAATAGTCAATGAGGGTATTCTTGACAATCATACCGTTGGGAAGGAAGAAGGGGAAACCGGGTCCCTCGTCCATAATAGCAAACAGACCAAGCTCTCGACCAAGCTTTCTGTGGTCGCGCTTCTTTGCCTCTTCCATACGGGTGATATACGCCTCAAGATCGGTCTTGTTGGCAAACGCCGTGCCGTAGATACGGGTC
>JAFTRD010000152.1 GCA_017462425.1 Clostridia bacterium
CATTGAGGAACTGCACCGTGCCCGTACGGTACAAATCGTGTACGGGGTACTGGAAAAGGACATCTTTTTAAACCACTGTATCCGCCATTACGCGCCCAAAGCGCCAAAGCTAGCCGTTCGCACCGTGTTAAAGATTGCGCTGTATATGCTGCTGTTTATGGGTAAACAGCGCTATATGGTAACGGACAACGCCGTTTCTTTATTAAAAAAAGCGGGCAAAAGCGGGGTTGGCGGCTTCGTCAACGCATTTCTCCGTAAATTCAACGTAGAGGAAGTGCCTATCCCCGAGGGCGACGAGGGGCTAAGCGTAAAATATTCCTATCCGCTGTTCGGCGTAAGGCTTTTAAAGGCGCAATACGGCAGCCGTGCCGAAAGCCTTTTATCGGCGCAAAGCCAAGGGGTTAGCGTCCGCTTTGAAAAGGGCGCAGAGGAATATCTTGAAAAAGAACATATAAAAACGCCCTTTGAAAACGTGTATATCTTCAAAAATTTCGTACGGGATATGAACTTTTTTAACGGCAATTATACCTTTCAGTCGGTGGGCTCCATTGCCATTTGTCACGGCGTAGAGCCCTGTCAAACCCTGTTGGACGCCTGCGCAGCGCCGGGCGGTAAAAGCGTGTTACTGTCTAAAAAATGTCAACACGTTACCTCGTTTGAGCTGCATCCGCACCGTGTAGAGCTCATCAAGCAGTATGCCGAGCGAATGGAACGAAAAAATATTATTGCAATTCAAAAGAACTCCGCTGAGTACGATATCACGTACGAGCAGGCGTTTGACGGCGTATTGTGCGACGTGCCCTGCTCGGGTATGGGTACGGTGTGCGAAAATCCCGACGTAAAGCTGAACAAAAAGGAGGAGGACATAAAAAGCCTGCACTCCGTTCAGCTTTCCATTTTAAAAACCTGCGCCCGTTACGTAAAAAACGGGGGCGCGCTGTACTACGCTACCTGCTCGCTCTTTGAAGAAGAAAACGACGGCGTAGTGCGTGATTTTTTATCGGAGAATCCCGAGTATACCGTGGAAAAAACGGAAAATCCCCTGCCGCACGAAAAGACGGAATACGGCTTACAGTTCCTGCCTGACACGGCGTACGGCGCAGGGTTCTATTTTTGCAAGCTGAGAAGAAACGAGGACTGATAGCCATGGAAAAGACCAACGTCATGCGCCTTTTGGACGTGCAGAAAATACAGTATAAAGCGCACGAATACAATCCTCAGCTCACCGACGGACTTTTGGTGGCAAAATCGCTTGGCGAGGACGAGGATCGGGTATTCAAAACGCTGGTTACCACGGACGGAAAGAAAAATTATTTCGTATTCGTCATTCCCGTCAACTGCACGCTCCATTTAAAAAAAGCGGCGCAGTCCGTCGGCGCAAAATCAATCGAAATGATCAAACAAAAGGAGCTGTTGCCGCTTACCGGTTATATCCACGGCGGCTGTTCGCCTATCGGCATGAAAAAGCTCTTTCCGACAATCGTCAACGATACGGCGGAGCTGTTTGATACCGTAATTTTTTCGGCGGGAAAGGTGGGGTATCAGGTAGAGCTTGCGCCCGACACGCTTTTAACGCTTACACACGGCAAATACGCCGATCTGGTGGAATAATGAAGGAAATTTTACAAGACTTATCCTACAACGAAATAGAGTCGCTCACCCTTTCCTTAGGCGAAAAAAAATTCCGTGCAAAACAGCTGTACGACGGACTGATGCAGGGTAAGGCAATTTCCGACATCTCCAACCTTTCCAAAGACTTTAAAGCAAAGCTTTTAAAAACGTACGAGGATACGCCCGTAAAAATAAAGGAACGCTTTATCTCCTTGGACGGTACGGAGAAATACCTGTTCGAGCTTTCGGACGGCAACCTCATCGAGGGCGTGGTCATGCAGTACAAGTACGGCAATACCCAGTGTATTTCCACGCAGGTTGGGTGCCGTTTGGGCTGTCAGTTCTGCGCCTCCACGTTAACCGGTTTGATTCGTAACCTCACGTCGGGCGAAATTTTAAGCCAGATTTTAGTTATAAACGCGCTGCTCTCTTCGGGCGGAAAGGGTAGGGCGATTACCAACGTCGTTTTAATGGGCAGCGGCGAACCGCTGGATAATTACGCCAACACCGTAAAATTCTTAAAAAACGTAA
>JAFTRD010000153.1 GCA_017462425.1 Clostridia bacterium
GCAAATCGGCGTATACCAATCCGTGGTAGCTCTCGTCGGGTTCGTTGAAGGATGCATAACGGGGATTGCCTTTGTAGTTAAAGTTACCGCCGTCCACGATTACGCCGCCCAACGCCGCTGCGTGTCCGTCCACGTATTTAGACGTGGAATAAATAATAATATTGACCCCCAGCTCGAAGGGACGGCAAAGTACTGCCGTTGCCAACGTGTTATCCACGATAAAGAGAACGGAATGTTTTTTACAGATATTTGCAATCTTTTCAAAATCGAGAACGATGATCGAGGGGTTTGCCACCGTTTCGGCAAATACGAAACGGGTTCTTTCGTCAATCAATTTTTCAATATCTTCCGCCGCATCGTCGGGGTGGAAGAAACGACATTCGATTCCCAGTTTGGGCAGGGTCGTACCGAATAAATTAAAACTTCCGCCGTAAATACAGGAAGAAACTACGATATTGTCTCCCGTTTCGCACAGGGTCATAGCGGTCAAAAGGGTAGCGGACATACCCGAAGCGCAGGCAATACCGCAAACACCGCCCTCCAAAGCCGCCAGCTTATTCTCCAGCGCCACCAACGTGGGGTTGGAAAGACGGGAATAAAAATAACCGTCGCTCTTCAAATCAAAGCAATCTGCCATTGCCTGCGTACTGCCGTAATAAAAGGTAGTACTCTGGCAAATTTGGGGAATACGGCTCTCGCCCGTTTTGGGTGAGTAACCTGCCTGTACGCATAAGGTATCCAATTGATAGTTCTTTTCTTTTTCCATAATTCGAAGGTTCCTCTTTTAAAATTTAAGAATATTCTTTAATCGCCCGTTCGCTTTCACGCTTTCTGTCCCGTTCGGCAAGCGTGCGTTTTTTGTCGTAGGTGTGTTTACCCTTACAAAGCGCAATTTCCACCTTCACCAGCGCATCTTTACAATACATATGTAAGGGAACCAGAGTATAACCCTTTTCTCGTATTTTGCCTGCAATGCGCGCAATTTCTTTTTTATGCAACAAAAGCTGTCTTGAACGGCGTGTATTTTTCACGGAAAAGGCGCTCGATTTTTCGTATAAGGCAATATGCGCATTTTCCAGGGTAACCTGTCCGTTTTTCACCAAGCAAAAGCTGTCGTTTAAATTCACGTTTCCCAGCCGCAACGATTTCACTTCGTTGCCCTCTAAAACAATACCCGCTTCGTATTTATCCTCTATAAAATACTCAAATCCCGCCACTCGGTTTTTTGTGATTATTTTCATATTTTCTATTATAGCATAAATCTTTCCGTTTTTGAATAGATTTTAACAATTTTCTTTCAATTAATTTTATTTAAAAAATGGAAGTCTATCTCTCTGTTTCCAAAGTCGCAACCCGCCACCCGTATTTTCACTTCATCGCCAATACGGAAGGAGATAGTCTTTCCCTTGAGCAAAAACTTTTCTTCAAAATATTCGTATTCCTCCTCGGGGAGAGAACGGTAGGGAACAAAGCCCTCCACGGTGTTGGCAAGCTCCACAAAAAATCCGTGCGCCAGCACACCCGAAATTACGCCGTCATACTCCTCGCCTATCCGCTCGGACATATACATCACCTTGTATAAATCGTCCACGTCCCGTTCCGCCTCCGCCGCTTTTTTCTCGCACTCGGAGGACTGAATTGCGGCTTCCGAAACGAAAGCGGTGTATTTTTCCCTCGCCTCGGCAATATTTCCGTCCAAGACCTCCTTAATAATGCGGTGAATACAGAGGTCGGGGTAACGTCGAATGGGGGAGGTAAAATGACAGTAACATTCGGAGGAAAGCCCGAAATGTCCCACGTTGATACAGTCGTATCTCGCCTTCATCATCGAGCGCAGCATGACTCTGTTTACCACCGGAGCTACGGGCATACCCTCCACGCTCTTTAAAATTTTACGGTAATCGTCTGGCTTTACGTTGGCAGGGTCGTATCCCGCAGGCACGCCTATACTGATTAAAAACTGTTTCAGCTCTTCCGCCTTTTCGGCTTTGGGTTTTTCGTGAATACGGTATACGAAGGGCATCTTTTTCTCGGTCATAAAGGTTGCCACCGTTTCGTTGGCAAGCACCATAAACTGCTCAATCATCTGGTGCGATACCAGGCGTTCGTAATCGGGAATAATAATCTCATTCTCTTCGCTGAACGTAATTTTCGCTTCTTTTACGTCCAGTTCAATTTCGCCCTGTTTGCGCCGTCTATTTTTCAAAATATCCGTCAACGTATAGGCGTTTTTTACAAAATCAATCAAATCAAGATAGTCGCTGCAAAGCGCTTCGTCGCCCTTTGCAATCTTTTCAATCTGCGTGTAGGTCATGCGGTGGGCGGAAC
>JAFTRD010000013.1 GCA_017462425.1 Clostridia bacterium
AGTCTACGTTCTTTTGGTGTTTTTTGGCTTTAAACCCCTCCTCGTGCAGCGTCTGGTGCGCCTGCATACTGGTAAACCGCTCGTCCTCGGTGACGATGGGAATGTTCGTAATTTCCCCTAAGGCGGCAATAAATTTGGCGGTTTTTTCAGTTTGTACGCTTTCGGTTCCGTCGGCGTGTACGGGCAAGCCGCAGACGATTGTACCCACGTCACGGGAGGCGGCAATTTCTGCCATCGCCTGTACGTCCGCAAGAAAATTACGGGTGCGCCAATAGGTATCCACGGGCATTGCGTAGCTGTTAAACGGATCGGAAATGGCAATTCCGATACGTCTGTCGCCTATATCCAAAGCTATAATGCGTTTATCCATGTCTGTATTATACTATACCCCGACGTATTTTTCAAGCGTTTTAAAAAAAATTTTTTTCTCCAAGACTTCAATGCAACAAAAAGGACGGAATAAACCCGTCCTTTTCGCCTTGTTTCTTCGTTTGTTTTTAACGCTGTTCGGATTTGGATTGAGTCGCCTTGGAATCTTCTTCCATGGATTTCAGCTTTTCGTCCATCATTTTGTCCATTTTATCCATGACTTCCTGCTGACCCTTTCGCACCAAAGAACGTGCTTTGTAGTTATTGGCTACAATTAAAGCTCCGCCCATGAATCCGAGCGCAAGCCCCAAACAAAACATCTTTTCCATGAGTAGCCTCCGTGTGACGGCGTTTTGCCGTCGTACGGACAGTATGCGTACTTTCCTATTTCTTTATTCCTTTATTCCTTTTTCCCTTCCAAATATTCTATGCGTTCTTTCAGTCGTGCGTTTTCCTCCGCCAACGGGGCGGTGAGTCGCTCGCAAAGGGCGTTAATTTCCTCTTCTAAGCGGCGTTGCAATAACGTTTTACCACTGCTGCGCACGGTTTCACGTACGGGATTTAAGCCAAGCGCCTGCGCCATTTCACGTACACGCTCGGGTTCTTTTTTTAATAAGTTGCGGTATTTATTCTGTAAGCGGAGCATCAGCTTATCGTCCCCCGCCGCCACGTTTTTGATGGCTTTGCGCACGGACATACCCTTTGCCTTTTCGCTTAAAATACTTCTCAGCGCCGCATCCGTTTCCGCCTCGGAAAAGGCTCGGATTTTCTCCACGGAAAGATTGGTTCCGTCGAGAAGTTTTACCACCCGTTCGTCGTCACGCTGCTTTAAAAGGGAGTAATAATAATTGCGCACGCTGCCCTTTGCCCTGCCGTGCTGCTGACCGAACGAGGCAAAGAGATAGGAGAGCGCCTTGCCCTCTTTTTTGCCTGCGGAAATGTAGTCTATCAGCTGTTTCGCCTCTTCCTTGGTATAACCGTTGATTTTGTCGGTATTCGCCATGCATTATTCTCCTTATTGCGTTTGCCTATTTATTGACATAATTGAAAGAGTTTATTCATACATTTTGAATATGAGAGTATATTTTTTATCCACGCAATCTTGCGCCCTGAAAATAAACGGTACTTTTTTGGGCTTTACGGACGGGTTTGAACGGTTTGTAGAGCTTTCTTTAAAGGATTCGCCCTTTTGCGAGCTGATTCCCACCGACGGACGAATAGCTCCGCTCGTATTCACGCTGAACGAAAACGTAACCACGCATCCGCCCGACGGCGTTTCGCTGTACCTTTTACCCGACGCGCTGGCCGTTTATGCGGACAAGTTTATCCGCTTTGACCCCACCCTGCAACTGATAGAGCGTAAGGATTTTCCCTTTTGCCACGTGATCGTTTTTTCACAAGGAATACCGCAAGCCTTATGGGAACGGGACGGGGAAAATAAAATAATTTTACTGGATGAACGCTTTTTTTCGTGTACGGTACACGGTTTTGGCGACAACGTACTCTTATTAGAGGGGAAGAATTGCCTATGCGCGCTCAACGGGGCGGGAGAGGCGTTTTTTAAGGGAACGGTAAAAAACTGGAGCTACGACGAGGAACGGGCGGAGCTACGGCTCTCCAGCCCCTTAAACGACTTTTGCGCGCGTACGGCAGACTGCGTTTGGGACTGTACAGGCGCTATACCCGTTTTAAAAAGTTGTAGCCTTTCCCCTGCAAGGGAATTGCCGCCCGAATTTATTTTGTGCGTGTTTTTACAGAACCTGCTATTCGGCGCAGACGTACGGGAAACGTTGAGCGACGAGTTATATTCCGCGCTGGACGATTTGAAAGGGTTTTTCGGGAAATACGAGAGCGTTACCCCCACGCCACGCTACCCCTTGGGCGCAGGTACGGTTTGCCGAAAAAACGAAAAGGTGTACGAAATAAAATACTACCGAGCGGAAGTGGAGAACGGAAAAATAGTAAACGTGATGCGTGAACGGTAAAATAAAAAAACACGGATTTTTAACAATCCGTGTTTTATTTTTATTCATATTGATATTAATATCTGTTGACTTTTACGCTCTTGATGACGATGGGAGATACGGGAACGTTATAGGTTGCCGTTAAGTTATAGTCCTTATAGTACCAATCGCCCTTATCAACGTCCATGTCTTCGGTGGTTTCGGTGAAAGAATCGTCCCCGGAGATATTGGCGGAAATATAATCCTGAATGGCGCTCATCAATGCATCGTATTCTTCCTGTGCGCTCTCGTTATACAGTTCGCCGAATACGCAATAGTTCTTATTGATGGAATTTGATTTTTTAAAGCTTACGTAGAACAGAGAGGTTGCAGAGTTCTTAGCGTAACTTCTGGTGTCGTAGTTTCTTGCC
>JAFTRD010000154.1 GCA_017462425.1 Clostridia bacterium
AAAAGTACCCGCCCCGAGCGAGACAGAGTTTTTGATTGCCCCCCATACGTTCTGCTTATAATTGCTTCCGACGGACGTAAGCCAAAGACTGAACAAAATTACGATTGCCACGCCGAGACAAGCAAGGACTCTGAATACGATATTGAGCGCAACGTTGCCGCCCATTGCAATTTCGTACCCGGCAGAATCCCATACCCGTACGCACACGAAAATCATGGCAAAGGACAATACGCAGGCAACCAAAGAAGCTACGTAACCCTTTTTAACGCCCGTAAAGAAATCTTTGAGCAGACGGAACTCGTCGTCCGAGCGCAACAGCTTTCGGACTGCGTATACGCCGCCGGCAAGACCTACCGCCGTGAAAGGCGCCGCCGCAACGGCAAGCGCAAAGTACAGCGTATTTACCTCCAACATCAACGCCTCCGCCAAGCCGGTCATGTCGGGCGAGGCGGGATAGCCGACCCCGAGATTATCGCCGAAAGCGCCCAATGCGCCCGAGGTGAGAATGCTGCCGTAACGCAGGAAGAAAACGGCTATCAGGGGTGTGAAGAATACCAGCATGAGTAAATTGACGTACATCAAATTCCCCAATTTGTTCTTAAACACGTCCCAAGTGAAGGCAAAGCGACCTCTATCGTTAGGAACGGGTAAAATTTTATAACCTAAGCTTTTTTCGTTGCCGGGCAGAACGGTTAAATCTGCCTTGTCCTGCAACTGCGCCTTATTTTTTGTCATGAATTGACACTCCCGAAATAAATTTATAGAATTACCAGTATATTATACCGCAAATAAAAAAATATTTCAATAAAATTACCGCAAGTTCCGATAAATTCTTTGACATTTATAGTTTGAAATGATACAATGTATCTGCTTAATAGAGGAGCAGACGAACATAAGTAGCCTTAAAACAGGGAAAATGAGGGCTTTCCCGTTTTGGAAGTTAAGGTGAAAGGGTATCTCTGCCGAAGCGGATTCCCCCCTCGGTTTTCGCTGGGCATAGCGGTTAATACCGCTGTGACTGTCACAATACCGTGGAGTACTATTGGCGAAAAACTTCCCCTTATCAAAAGAGAAATTTTTTGCGGCATCGTACCCCTCGGTTACGGCGCCGCTATTTTTTTTATCACATTCAAAAAGTAAATTTTTTTCAATAAGGAGAATATATAGATTATGAAGAATTACAACGTTGGCATCGTAGGCGCAACCGGTATGGTCGGTCAGAGATTTTTGACCATTCTCGCCAAGCACCCCAACTTTAACGTGGTTGCCCTTTTGGCGTCGGCACGTTCGGCTGGCAAAACCTACGAGAACGCCGTGGGCAATAAATGGGCAATGCAGGAAGAAATTCCCGCTAGGTTCAAGGATATGGTAGTGATGGACGCCGAGGGCGATTTGGAAAAGCTCGTTGGAAAGGTTGACTTCGTATTCTGCGCCGTCAATATGAAAAAGGACGATATCAAGGCGTTGGAAGTGAAGTATGCGAAGCACGAGATTCCTGTAGTTTCCAACAATTCCGCGCACCGCTTCACCGAGGACGTACCTATGGTGATTCCCGAAATCAACGCCGATCATATCGAAATTATTCAAGCGCAGAAAAAGCGCCTCGGCACCAAGCGCGGATTTATTGCGGTTAAATCCAACTGCTCTTTGCAGTCCTACGTTCCACTTTTACACCCTTTGAAAAAATACGGCATTGAAAACGCTGCCGTTTGCACCTATCAGGCAATCTCCGGTGCAGGCAAGACCTTTGAAACCATGCCCGAAATTATTGATAACGTAATCCCCTATATCGGCGGCGAAGAGGAAAAGAGCGAACAGGAACCCATGAAAATTTGGGGCGAAATGAAGGACGGCAAAATCGTACCCGTTACCTCCCCCGCTATTACCGCGCAGTGCGTGAGAGTGCC
>JAFTRD010000155.1 GCA_017462425.1 Clostridia bacterium
ATCACGCCAAGGACTATGTATTCGGTCAATCAATTACCTACCCTGGCCTCGGATGGGAGTATCCCGAACGATTGATTTTCAATATTTCCGAAAAAGTATCAAACTACAGGAGAAAAAGGCATTAAAATAGGTTGTCTTGGTCCTACGGGCAGTTATTCCGAGCTGGCGGCGGCTGAATTTTCCCCGTCTGCGCAGATTGTGCTCTATAAAAACTTCCCCGCCGTCGTAAAGGCTTTGAAAAACGGCGAGGTGGATGAAATTGCTCTGCCCATTGAAAATACCATTCAGGGCGGCGTATTGCAGAATATGGACCTTTTGGAGCAGGAAGAAAATCTGTTTGCCGTCAAGGCGTACGCTCTACCCATCGACCACCGTCTGGTGACGAAGGAAGGGGTGGAGCTTGTGGATATTACCAAGGTCTTTTCCCATTCGCAGGCAATCGGGCAATGTTCGGTATTTTTAAGCGAAAAATTACCCTCTGCGCAATCCGTGCCCGTCAATTCCACGGCAGAGAGCCTGTCCATGGTACAAAGCAAAAACGACGCCTGTATCGTTGGACTACATATGTGTAAAAATTTACAGGGCTACGCAGTCTACCCCGAAAATATTGCCGACGAAAAGACAAACTTTACCCATTTCGTATTGGTTAAAAAGGGTGAAAAGTGTTTGCAAAATCCGTCTGAACGAATTTATTTTGCGGCAAGGCTCTTGCACAAACCGGGCAGCTTATACCGCCTTTTGGGAATCATCAACAGCTACGGGCTGAATATGACCAAGATCGAAAGCCGTCCCATTAAGGATCAACCCGGCGAATACCGATTTTTTATCGAAATAGAGGGGAATTATCTTTCGCCCGAAATTTCAAAGGCGCTTGCCGATATGAAAAAACTTTGCCAAAGTTTCAAACTTTTGGGCTGTTATTAATTTATTATTAATTTTTTTTAAGACGGTAAGAACAAGGAAAGACCGAAGGCAATGCCTGCCGCAATCGCTGCCTGCAATAATTTTACGGGTAAAAATATACGCAGCTTTACGCCTGCTCTTTTGAGATATACTATCTGTTGTACCAGGATGGAAATTCCGCCGAAGGTGATTAAAAAAGCGCAAAGCCCCACGTTCAAGGCGGAAGGGTTGACGGCAAGACTTTTGCATCCGCCCGTCATTTCTATCAGTCCTTGCGCAAACCCTTTTGCCGTATCTTCAGGGCAGCCGAATGCCGTCAAGAGAGAGGACAAAGGGCTTACGATATGCCAGTCGCTTAAAATAAGAGAAAGCGTGTAAAAAACGGCTATAAATCCACCCACGCACAGCACGGAAATTACCGAAGAGTACATACATTCGTATAAAACGTTATCCGCTTTTTTCAGCGCAGGAAGGTATGCTTTGGACGGGATTACTTTATAAAAACGGAACAAAACGCCGCTTAACACTACGGCGCTGAGGTGCGCTATCAATAAAATCCCGCCCACCGTGGCGTTAAAAAACATTCCCGTTCCCACGCTTCCGAGAATCAATAAAGGACCGGAGGAAGAACAGATAAAGCTCATTTTCGTCGCCTCCGAGGCGGATACCACGCCCTGTTCTTTCAAATCGCAGAGTGTTTTTGCGCCTACGGGGTAGCCCGATAAAAAGCTCATCAAAAGACAATACCCGCTCACGCCCGAAAGGTTGAAAAACAGTTTCGTAAAGGGCGAAAATCTTTTAGAAAGTTGATTTACGTATCCTAAACGGGTCAAAAGCCCGGTGATGAATAAAAAGGGCAGGGTAGAGGGCAGTACGCATACCGCCCACAAATTGACGCCGTCTAAGCATATGCGCATATACCGTGCGGGAAAGCAGGAAAAGAGCAGCAATATAAAAATAAGAAAGCCAAGCAGAAAAACACGGGAAATTCTTTGAAAAACACGGGTATTCATACCAATATTTTTATTTTTTTCGTTAAGGAAATATGATTAAAGCAAAGGACCAAGTTATGGATTTATTCGATTTCACCAACCACGAAGAAGAGGCAAAACCGCTTGCCGAGCGTATGCGTGCCAATACGCTGGACAATTTTATAGGGCAAAAGCATATCGTGGGTGAAAACTCTCTTTTGCGCCGCGCCATTAAGCTTGACAGACTTGGCAGCTGCATTTTCTGGGGCCCGCCCGGTTGCGGTAAAACCACGCTCGCCAACGTCATTGCGCTGTCCACCAACGGCGAGTTTATCAAGCTCAACGCCGTCAATTCGGGCGTGGCAGACGTCAAAAAGGCCGTCGATACCGCAAGGGAAAATTTGAGATTATACGGTAAAAAAACCTACCTTTTGCTCGACGAATGTCACCGTTTCAATAAAACGCAATCCGATTCTTTGCTCCCTGCCATCGAACAGGGTACTATTTTATTCATCGGCTCTACCACGGAAAATCCCTACGCCTCCATGACGCCTGCAATCGTCTCCC
>JAFTRD010000156.1 GCA_017462425.1 Clostridia bacterium
CGGCGCGGAATACTCCGCAGACGAGGTTGCCCGCCGTGCGCTTAGATACCGCAATTATTTTTCGGACACAGGCGGAATTACGGTGAGCGGCGGCGAACCGCTTTTACAGATAGAATTCGTAACCGAGCTGTTTCAAAAACTGAAGGCGGAAGGCATAAACACCTGTCTGGACACCTCGGGCTGTACGTTTAGCGAGGAGAAAAAGGCGGAATTTTTACCCCTTTTAAGCGTAACCGATTTAGTTTTACTGGATATTAAACACATAGACGGGGCGGAACACGAAAAATTGACCGGAAAAAGCAATAAAAATACGCTTGCCTTTGCAAAATTTTTAAGCGATAACGGAAAAAAAATGTGGATACGCCACGTGTTGGTGCCCGAGCTGACCGATAGGGACGAATGGCTGAAAAAGCTGCGGGCGTTTATGGATACGCTGCAAACCGTGGAGAAGATAGAAGTGTTGCCCTATCATACCATGGGCGAAATAAAATACGAGAAACTGGGATACGCTTACCCCCTGAAGGGCGTAGTTCCGCCCACGAAAGATCGAATAGAGAACGCCAAGCGCATACTGGGCGCAGGCGGAAAGGACGGGGCGCAGGAGTAGTATGACCGAGGAACAAAGAGAACAACTGAAGGGACTGTGCTGCGTGGAAGTGAGCGGCGAAGGCTGCGCCAACTGCATTTCCTTAATGCCCGTGCTGCATAGCGTTATCTCCGCCCGAGAGGATTTAAAGCTCGTACACGTAGAAGTGAACGAAGAGAATAAGGACTTGATTTCAGACTGGGAAATAGATAGAGTTCCCACCGTTCTGTTAACGGACGACGGAAAGATTTTTGCCCGTTGCCACGGGTTCCAGCCCGAAGAAATTTTGGAGCTTTGGATAGACGCTAAGATGGAAGATCATAAAAAATAGTTTCTTCCCCCATCACGCAACGAAACGAAGAATAAGCACTAAAATTTTTTAACATATATTGAACGTATAAAACGCATAAAAGGAGAATTGCCATGAAATTTCAAGCCTGGGAAGGATTTAGACCGGGTAAATGGTGTGAAGACAAAGAAATTGACACCAGAGATTTTATTCAAAAGAACTACGCTCCCTACGAAGGCGACGCATCCTTCCTTGCCTCGCCTACGTCCGCCACGAAAAAACTGTGGGCGGAAGTTTTGGATTTGTTGGCGGAAGAACGCGCCAAGGGCGGCGTTCTGGACGCAGATACCGAAATTATTTCGCAAATTAATTCACATCCGGCAGGATATATTGATAAAGACTTGGAAAAAATCGTCGGATTGCAGACCGATAAGCCCTTGAAGCGCGCCTTGATGCCCTTTGGCGGGCTGAGAATGGCAGAACAGTCGTTGAATATGTACGGCTACGAGCTTTCTCCCAAGGTAAAGGAGATTTTTACCAAATACCGTAAATCGCATAACGACGGCGTGTTCGACGCATACACCCCCGAAATTCGTCTGGCACGCACCTCGCACATTCTTACCGGCTTGCCCGATACCTACGGCAGAGGTAGAATTATAGGCGATTACAGAAGAGTTGCGCTCTACGGCGTGGATTACCTGATCGAGCAGAAGGAGCTTGAAAAATTGCATATGATCGGACGTATGGACCCCGATCTGGTGCGTGACCGTGAAGAGGTTTCCGAACAAATAAAGGCGCTCAAAGAGCTGAAAAAGATGGCGCTTACTTACGGCGTGGATATTTCCAAGCCCGCTAAAACGGCGCAGGAGGCAATTCAATTCCTCTATTTCGGCTACCTCGGCGCAGTAAAGGACCAGAACGGCGCAGCTATGTCTATCGGCAGAAACTCGACCTTCCTCGATATCTATATCGAAAGAGATTTACAAAAGGGCGTTATCACCGAGGACGAAGCGCAGGAGTTTATGGACCATTTCGTTATGAAGCTGAGAATGGTTCGCTTTATGCGTATTAAAGAATACAACGATCTGTTCTCGGGCGACACCACCTGGGTTACCGAATCCATCGGCGGTATGTGCATTGACGGTAGAACGTTGGTTACCAAAACAGCCTTCCGTATCTTGCACACCTTGGAAAACCTGGGCCCTGCACCCGAACCCAACTTGACCGTACTCTGGTCTAAGCGCTTGCCCTTGGGCTTTAAGCGTTACTGCGCAGACCTGTCCATTCGCACCTCGGCAATCCAGTATGAATCGGACGATTTGATGCGTCCCGAAATGGGCGACGATTACGCCATTGCCTGCTGCGTAAGCTGTATGAGAGTGGGTAAGGATATGCAGTTCTTCGGCGCAAGAGCCAACCTTGCCAAGTGTCTTTTGTACGCCATCAACGGCGGCAAGGACGAATTGATGAAGGATAAGCTCACCGGCAAGCATTTGCAGGTTTCCCCTAAATACGAATCCATTCACGGGGACGAGCCGCTCAATTACGAAGAAGTTATCGATAAATACAAGACCATGATGAAATGGCTTGCAAAACTGTATGACGATACCTTGAATCTCATACATTATATGCACGATAAATATTCCTACGAAGCCTTGGAAATGTCGCTGCACGATACCAAGGTGAGAAGATTTTTCGCAACGGGTATTGCCGGACTTTCCTGCGTGGTAGACTCGCTTTCGGCAATTAAATACGCCAAGGTTTACCCCATCCGTGACGAAGAAGGCGTGGTGGTAGACTTTAAAATTGAAGGCGATTATCCAAAATACGGCAACAACGACGACAGAGCCGACCAGATTGCCGTGTGGCTGGTAAAGACCTTTATGCGGTATATAAAATCGCACTACACCTACCGTAGCTCCATTCCCACTACCTCCATTCTGACCATTACCTCCAACGTGGTATACGGCAAAAGAACGGGCAACACCCCCGACGGCAGAAGAGCCGGCGAACCGCTTGCCCCCGGCGCAAACCCCATGCACGGCAGAGATACCAACGGCGCTTTGGCATCCTTGGAATCGGTTGCCAAGCTCCCCTATGAGTTCGCCCGTGACGGTATTTCCAACACCTTCTCCATTACCCCCCAGTCCTTGGGTAAAAAAGATTAAAATTTTTAATAAAAAGTTATTGACATTCAGTCTTATTTAGGATATAATATCAATAGAGAAAGAAATCGTAATATAAGGAGAGAAAACGTTATGGCAAATACGCAGATAGACAATTTGGTAACCATGCTGGACGGATACGTAGCGGACGGCGGACATCACCTGAACGTAAACGTATTTTCGAGAGAGACTCTTTTGGATGCGCAGGCGCATCCTGAAAAATATCCGCAACTGACCATTCGGGTATCGGGATATGCGGTAAACTTCAACAAGCTGACGAAAGAGCAGCAGGACGACGTTATTTCCCGTACCATTCACGAGTCTATGTAGGGATACAATCGTAAAACAGAGTAAAAAGCGGCGGTTTTTTCAACCTGCCGCTTTTTTTAATAATTCTATTTCTTGCATTTTTAAAACGGCTATGATATAATGTTAGCGAATAAAAGTAAATTTCACGGACGGAAAAAGCGATGAAAATAAGACAGGCGTTCAACCCTTTTCTTCCAAGCTATGAATATATCCCCGACGGCGAGCCGCATCTGTTTGGCGACCGTGTGTATTTATACGGCTCGCACGATAAGTTCAACGGCAAGTCCTTCTGTCAGAACGACTACGTCTGTTGGTCGGCGCACGTGAACGATTTGACGTCTTGGGAATACGAGGGCGTTATTTTCCGTAAAAAGCAAGACCCGCACGCACGCCTCTTTTCCTTTATCAATACGCTCTACGCGCCCGACGTGGCGCAGGGCGCAGACGGACGGTATTACTTGTATTACACCTTGGGCTACACCTCCCGTGTGGGCGTGGCGGTATGCGATACCCCTGCGGGAAAGTTTGAATTTTTGGGCTACGTACGCTATGAGGACGGTACGCTTTTGGGTGCGAAAGGCGAGCCGTTACAGTTTGACCCCGGCGTGTTTGTGGACGACGACGGACAGACGTACCTGTACACGGGCTTTGCGCCGAAAAAATATCCGAGATTTTTAATGAAGGGACATAAGCCCAGCGTGGCAGGCGCTATGGCAATGCGACTGAAGGAGGATATGCTGACCGTGGAGGGCGATTTGAAATATATCGCCGCAACGGTGCATAACAGCGCAGGTACGGGGTTTGAAGGGCACGAATTTTTTGAAGCCCCCTCCATGCGCAAATTTAACGGACGGTATTATTTCATCTATTCCTCCATTCAGGGGCACGAGCTGTGCTATGCGGTGAGCAATTCCCCCACCGAGGGGTTTGAGTACGGCGGCACGCTGATTTCCATTGGAGATTTGGGCTTAGACGGCAATAAAAAAGCACGAAATAACTTGGGCAATACGCACGGCAGCGTTATAAAAATAAAGTATCGGTACTACGTTTTCTATCACAGACAGACCAACCGCCATCAGTTTTCCCGTCAGGCGTGCGCCGAGGAAATTCAGCTGAAGGACGGAAAATTTTTACAGGCGGAGCTTACCTCCTGCGGACTGAACGGACGCCCTTTGAGAGGCGTGGGAGCCTACAAGGCGCGCATTGCCTGCCATTTGTATTCACGCAAGGGGGCGCGCAGTTACGGCGTAATAAAGCGCCGCAAGGGCGTATACCCTTACTTCACGCAATCGGGTAAGGACAGAAACCACACACCCAACCAGTATATCGCCAACTTTACGCACGGCGCTACGGCGGGGTTTAAATATTTTGAGTTTGACGGCGCAAACCAGATCCTCATCACCGTAAAGGGCGACCCGCACGGAAAGATGATCGTATCCGAATCCCCCACGGGCAAGGCGATTGCAAAAATCCGTTTGACCCCCTGCGAGGAGCTGACCGATTTTTACGCGCCCCTGCACGTGGAAAACGGAAAACGGGCGCTGTATTTTACCTACGAAGGCACCGGTAGTTTTATTTTTAAAGGGTTTAGACTGCAACAGGTTACCCGAGGCAACGACGAATAAATTAAAAATAAAAACGTATCTTATCCCGTTCTACCATGAACGGGATAATTTTTTTGCTGTTTTTTTTCTTTTTTTCCAAAAAACATACGAGTAAAATTAAGGCATGGGCGGTAAGCCTTTCCTTTTTTACAGAAGTTTTGGAAAATTACGGGGCAAGCGGTAAATTTTTGCCCTTGCGCAAAGGAGAACAAGTATGAGATAATATTTCCGCTAATTTTTAAAAAGGAAGGATACGATATGAAAAAGAAAAGAAATTTAATTCTGGCGGCGCTATGCACCGCTTTCATTGTAACCGCCGCCACCGCCTGCAACCCGACGGCTGATAAGGAAAACGCAGGCACTCCACCCGAACAGAACGTGGAATCTCCTCTCCCCTCTATCCCCGAAAATCCCGAAACTCCCGATCTTCCCGAAACTCCCGAAACGCCTGAAACGCCCGACAGCTCCGTACCCTCCGTGCCTGAAAGCCCGAACAACCCCTCTACTCCACCCGTTTCCAACCCCGTCGTGCCAGACGAGCCGGAAACTCCCCAGCCCGAAGAACCGAAGGTAAAGACGGTGCAATACATACGGGTAAAGGTAGACGATTTAAACGTACGGGCAAAGCCCTCTACCACCGCCGCCGTACTGGGACAGGTGGACGGGGAGGTGAGTATGCTCTACCTCGGCAAGGAAAACGGATTTTACAAGACCTTTTACCGCAACAAAGAGGCGTACGTTTCCGCCAAGAGCAGCTACACTTCACTTTACGAAACCGTTTACACCTCGGACACCGTGGAGGACGTAATTGAGGAGGGCTGTAAGGTGATAGGCACGCCCTACGTATACGGCGCCGTACGCTACCACGACGGAACGGGTAAAAAATATAAGGGCTTTACGGTTACAAAATTCGACTGCTCCTCCCTCACGCAATACATTTTTTATCAAGGCAGCGGCACGCTGTTGCAGGTGAATACCCGTACGCAGATTTATCAGGGCGAATACGTTAAAAAATCTAACCTGCGCCGAGGGGATTTAATATTTTTCACCAACGACGCCAGGCGCAATAACAAGGGGATAGAGCGAGTGGGGCACGTGGCGCTGTACCTGGGAGATAATTTAATTTTACACACCGCCTCCGATTACTGTAAAATAGAAGAGGTGAGCAACAAGCGCTGGAACGACTATATCGAAGCCAGAAGAATGGTGAAAGCGTAAGACAAGGTAAGACTTCGGGCTTGACAAAGAGCGGAAAGTGCGGTATACTGGGCGTATGAGTATTTTAACGGACGTGCATACCCATACCGCTTTTTCCATGGACGGAATAGACGATATTTTTACCATGCTGGAAAAAGCCAAGGCGTTAAATTTTGCGTATTGGGGCATCAGCGAGCATTTCGATTACGATTATTACGTGGACGGGATTTCCTTTGATGGCGAGCCCGCCGCCTTTAC
>JAFTRD010000157.1 GCA_017462425.1 Clostridia bacterium
CAAATAAGCCCGTATCGAGAAGCTTGATATCGGGAATAACCGCCAAGGATAAAAACGCCAAGGACATAAACGCCTCTAAATTTCTGTCCACACCCATAGAATACGCCTTTTCAATGAGGTTACGGGATTGAGATTCCAACGTTTTAGCGTCTTTGGAGCTCATCAGTCCGCCGATGTCCAAGGTAACGCTTTCGCACTTTCCGTCATGCGCAATAACCATACCGCCGCCGATCTCTTGTAAGCGGTTTGCCGCCAACGCCATATCTTCGTTGTTGTCCCCAAGCAAAATTACGTTGTGCGAGTCGTGCGCTATGGTAATACCGAGGGCACAGCCTGTAAAGCCGTAGCCCTCCAAAAGCCCTTTACCGATATTGCCCGTGCCGTGATGGCGTTCTACTACGGCGAGCTTTAAAAGATTGGTTCCTTTCACTTTTACGTCGCCGTTTTCGCTTTGTACCTCCCGCACGACGCATTTCGTGGCTACGTTATCGGGAATAATTTGCATGACCTTTGCCTTTTTTCCACGCAAGGTCAACGTGAAATCATCCGCCGTCATTTTACGTAAACGAACGGTATTTAAAACGTTTTCAGGTAAATAACGCTTGGAGGTATCAAAGAGCGCTTTACCGTCTTTTGCAACCAGTTTTCCGTCTTTAAATACGTATTTTGCATTAAAATCGGTTATATTATCCACGACCACGAGATCGGCAATGTAATTGGGCGCAACGGCGCCTTTCCATTTTAAACCGTAACATTCGGCATTGTTAAGCGTTGCAATGATTACCGCCCAAACGGGGTTAAAGCCGCTCTTTACCAGTTGGCGGAGCGCATCGTCAATATGCCCCTTTTCCATTAAATCGGCGGCGTGTCTGTCGTCCGTACAAATTAAAAAACGGCGTAAATTTTTCTCCGTAACCGATTTTGCGTTGGTAACTAAATTTCTCGTAGAGGAACCGTGACGTAAATGACAATACAACCCCTTAGCAATTTTTTCCTCTATCTCCTCGGGCGTAATACACTCGTGATCGGTGGAGATGCCACCGCAAAGATATGCGTTCAGCTCTTGTCCCGATACCGTTGGAGCATGCCCGTCTATCACTTTTCCGATTTCATGCGCCGCAGAAAGCTTTTTTAAAACGTCCTCGTCGGTATAGATAACCCCGGGATAATTCATGAACTCGCCCAGACCGTGGACGTCCTCCCGTACGATATTTTCCTCTATATCCTTGCCGCTTAACACGGCGCCACTGGTTTCAAAGGGCGTGGCGGGAACGCAGGAAGGAAGTTGAACTTTTACGTCTAAGGGAACGTTTTGAGAGGCTTTTACGATATAATCCACACCGTTCATGCCGCATACGTTTGTAATTTCGTGCGGATCGGCAATAATGGTAGTCGTACCCCGAGGAACGATAAGAGATGCAAACTCTTCGGGGGAGAGCTGCGAGCTTTCAATATGCACGTGCCCGTCGATATAGCCGGGTAAAACGGTCATACCGGTAATATCTATTTCCGTTTCGCCCTGATAATTGCCGATTCCTACGATTCTATTTTCGTATACGGCAATATCGCCCGTGCAAATTTCGCCCGTGAATACGTTGACGAAGTTTCCGTTTTTGAGTACAGTATCTGCCTTTATGCGGCCTGCCGCCGCTTCTATCCGTTGTTTTATCATACGTTTCCCTCCTGTATATATAACATTATAACACATTCCCTGCAATTTTTAAAGAGCTTGCAGGGAATTTTAATAAAAAATATTTAACTGTTTTTAATCGGCAAGCGCATTCGTAAAGAATTGAATACCGCCAACAGCATAACGCCTACGTCGGCAAAGACGGCAAGCCATAAAGGCAGACTTATCACGCTTAACCCCATGAATACCAGCTTTGCCGCAATGGAAAAGACAATGTTCTGCATTACTATTTTTTTTGTCTTTTTCGCCACGGATATAGCGGTGGGAATAGCGGAAAGGCTATCGGATACCAGTACGAAATCAGACGCCTCTATCGCTGCGCCGCTGCCCAGTTTTCCCATAGAGAAAGCGCAGTCCGCAACCGACATAACGGGGGCGTCGTTGATGCCGTCACCCACGTATAAAAGCGTACCCTCTCTTTGCAGCGTCTCCACCGCAGCCAGCTTTTCATCGGGTAAAAGCCCTGCGTATACCCCGTCTATTTCACCGATATCCTTGGCTACTTGTTGCGCCTTAGCGGCGTTGTCGCCCGTAACCATGACGCATTGTTCCACGCCTAATTTTTTGAGCGAACACAGCGTTTGGCTTGCTTCTTCTTTTATTTTATCGTCTATTTCGATATAGCCTAAAAACCGACCGTCCCTTGCCACGTATATCACCGTGGAAATGCTTTTTGCAGGCGTGAAGCTGACGTTATATTCCTTTAACAGCGCCGCATTGCCCACCAGAACGCCAACGCCTGCCACTTCACAGCTTACGCCTTTACCCGCAATTTCACGGACGGCAGTCGCCTGATAGGGCGTAACGACATCTTCAAAGGGCTTTGCCAAAGGATGGGAAGATGCGTGTTCGGCTGCGGCGGCAAGCAACAGCGTATCCGCTTCACCGAATACGTTGATAATTTCAAAATTACCCTGCGTGAGCGTACCCGTCTTGTCAATAGCGGCTATTTTTACCTTGGCGGCTTTTTTCAGTTAGGTTGCGCCCTTTACTAAAATTCC